>JAYENL010000266.1:0-13889 GCA_034722055.1 Armatimonadota bacterium | reverse complement strand
CCGACTTCGCGCGCTCCTGAGGAGCGCCCTCAGGCGGCCCCTCCGCTGCGCGCGCCGATTCCCATGCGATCAACCGCCAACGACAACGACCGGGCGGGCAGGGAAGCCCGCCCCTCCTGACGGCACGACGAAGGCGAGTCGGGCTGGAAGCCCGACCTACGCGAAGGATGAGGGCCCGAAGGATGAGGCCCCACGACAACGTCCGGGCGGGCAGGGAAGCCCGACCTACACGGAGGGTGAAGGATCAAAGAGGGGGAGCGCGGAACCGAGGGCCGGGAATCGCGTCGGGGCGAAGTGACGAGACGCTGTGAGGAGGCTGCACCGTGAGATTGAGGCTGCCCAGAATCATCGCGCTGATGAGCACGGCGCTGATCGCACTGCATACCACAGCCGATGCACAGGAGAGGCGCATGACAGCAGAGGACGTCATCAGAGAGCTGATCGAAGAGGTCCCGCCGCTGGAGAATGCGCGGGCCGGCGCCATCCCCATCCGCGGCTCGCGGCTGGAGGGCTGGCTGCCGGAGGATGACGAGGAGGCGAAGGAGGTCCTGCGGGGGCTGGATGCGCGGGGGCTGGCGATGTGCGCGCACGTGACGCCCGGCGACGAGGAGCGCATGGCCGAATCGCTGCGCATGAGCCGGCTGCAGCAGGAGCTGGGGCTGGAGGTGGGGGTGCACGCCAGCCGGGCCATGTACTCGTTCTTCAATGGTGATGAGAGCACGGCGCACCTGGCGGCGAACGGGGTGCCGTTCTTCGACGACACCTTCGGCAGCCGCAAGATGGGCTGCCCCTTCCGCCTGGAGCACCGCAAGGACGACATCAAGGCCCAGTTCCGGGCCTTCCTGGAGCCCTACCGGGAGGCCGGCATCGAGATCGACTTTTTGTACCTGGACTGGGAGATCGACGGGCCGATCGAGTGGAACGGGGCGTGGCAGCACTCCAGGGGATGCACCGTCTGCCGCGAGCACATCCCGGATATCGACGACTTCGCCAGCTTCCAGAACGCGCTGCGACAGATCCGCTGCGAGCTGCAGCGGGAGTGCTGCGTGGAGGTGGTGCAGGAGTACTTCCCGGAGGCGCTGATCGGCAACTATAGCGTCTACCCGCACGGAGGCGTCCGTTACTGGTACGACTACTACGAAAAGCTGCCTCCGGGCGCGCCGTACATCAGGGACCAGCGTGCGAAGTACCGGCCGTGGTATCATGAGTTCGGTCCGTGCGGCTATACCTTCGCGAATCCGGTGGTCTACACGTGGTACGCCACGTGGTCGTGGTATCCGGAGTGGGACAACGATGACTACCGGTGGTTCTACAACCTGCTGAAGGTGGGGACCAACGCCGGGAGGCACACGCCGCAGGAGGTGCCGCTGATCACGTGGGTGCACTGGCACACCACCGCCCCGCCGGCCGACGCCGAGCCGGTGCCGCAGATGTCGGAATGGGCCTACCAGGAGCTGCTGTGGCACCTGTATCTGCGGGGCAGCGACGGGCTGATGATGTGGTGCCGGACGGAGGAGACCACCAAGGAGATCTCGCTGATGGTGGAGGTGTTGGATGGGATGCTGGCGCACCGGGAGTTCATCGGCGCCGGCGAGCCGGTGATCTTCCACGTGCCGAACCGGCCTGGGACGGTGGTCTCGGGGCTGCGTCTGGGCGAGGAGCTGCTGGTGCGGCGGACGGACTTCACGGATGACCGGGAGCCGATTACCGGTCGGGTCGGGGATCGTGTCGTGAGCATCCCCCGCGCCGATGGACAGACGCAGATCATCGATCTGTCCGAATGCCCCGTGGCCGAGTAGCGCCAGCCCAAGCAAGCCACGAACGGAGGTGCGAGATGAAGGTCTACATCATCACCGATTTGGAGGGCCCCGCGCTGATCAGCCGCTTCAACCAGACGCGGGACGTGGACCCCGCTGAGAAGCCGCGCTGGATGGCGCTGCTGACCGGCGAGGTCAACGCCTGCATCGACGGCATTCTGGACTTCGACCCCGATGCGGAGGTCATCGTCTGGGACGGCCACGGCTCGGGCGGGATCCTGGAGGAGCAGTTCCATCGCGACGCCAAGCTCATCGCGCGCGGGCCGATCAGCGCGCCCTACCACCTCGATGACAGCTTCGACGCCCTGATGTTCGTGGGCCAGCACGCCCGGGCGGGGACGGACGGCGTGCTGTGCCACACCTACTCCTCGAAGACCATCGAGTACTACAAGATCAACGGGGTGGAGCTGGGGGAGTTCGGCTGCAGGGCGCTGATGGCCGGGACCATGGGGGTTCCCGCCATCTTCATCGCCGGGGATGACGTGGCGGTGGAGGAGGCGCGGGAGCTGGCGCCCAACATCGTGGGCGCGGCGGTCAAGCAGGCGCTGGGGCGGGAGCTGGCCATACACCTCTCCCACGGTGCTGCCTGCGAGCTGATCCGGGAGCGGGCCCGCGAGGCTTGCGAGCGGCTCGATGAGATCGAGCCCTACCTCTTCGAGGGCCCATACACTCAGGAGATTCGCTATCTGGAGGGAGCAGGCATTCAGGGGGCGCTGGACGCCGGCTGGGAGTTCGTGGACAACCGCACCGTGCGCAAGACCGCCGACGACATCTGCGAGCTGCGCGTGTAGCGATGGGCGGCGAGCTGTCAGCGCTCTCCGGCGGGAGCCGGTCGCTGTGGCTGGCGACTCTGGCCGCGGCGGCGATCGTCCTCGGCGCCTGCGTGCTGCAGCGATGGCCGGGCGACCGCCGCTGGTGGGGGGCTGTCATCACCTACGCGCCCCAGTTCGTGTGGCCGATCGTGCCGGCGATTGCCCTGGCGTGGAGCCTGGCGGCCCGCTCGGCGCTTCCGGGGGCGGTGAATGCCGCGGTTCTGCTGGTAGCGCTGCTGGGGCCGACGGGTCTGAGGGTGAACCTGCCGGCGGGCCACTGCGAGAGTGACCTCACGATCGCCACCTGGAACCTGCTGAAGCTGCAGCACCGCGCGGAGGAGTTCGCCGCCAGGCTGGACGGCTGCGACGTCATCTGCCTCCAGGAGGCGGAGGAGGTCGAGCTGGGGGAGCTGCTGGAGGGCTACGAGCAGGCCCGGGAGCGGGACGCGCGCACCCTGGTGCGCGGCCGGATCCTCAGCATCGAGCGCATCAGGGCGGAGATGCCGGACCTCGGTCCCGCGCTTGCCTGTGAGATGGAGATCGGCGGTCGGCGGCTCAAGGTCCTCAACGTGCATATCGAGATGTCGCAGCCGCACATGAAGTACCCCTACCTCCGGCGCCTGCGGCGGGACTACCTGCGGCACACGGTGCGAGTGCGCGAGGCCCAGTACGATGCCATCCTCCGGTGGCTGGAGGGGCAGGATCTACCGGTGGTGATCGCCGGGGACCTGAACACCCCGCCGCCCTCGCGCTTCTACCGGGCCATGCGGCGGCGGCTCACGGACTGCTTCGCCGCCACCGGTCTCGGCACAGGCTGCACCTTCCTCTTCCGCAGCTTGCCGCTGTTCCGCATCGACTACGTCTGGCTGGGCGCGGGGCTGCGGCCGGTGTGCTGCCGCATCGACCGCGCCGCGCCGTCCGACCACCGGCCGGTGTTCGCGGAGATCGAGTTCACGGGCGAGACTGCGGCGGCCGAAGATGAGGAGCGGTCGGCGGCACGATGAGCCATGAGCGAGAGGGCCGGACCTGCTGCTGCAGCGGCTGTGTGCTGCGACTCATCACGCTGGCGGCGGTGGCCATCGTAGCGGGCGTGTGGGGGCTGCAGCGCTACCCCGGTGAGGACTGGTGGCTGGGGGCGCTGGTGACGTGGGGCCCGCAGGCGCAGTGGATCATCCCCCCGGCCCTGGCGCTGGTGCTGACCGCGGCCGCGCGGGAGGGCCGGCTGACCCTCATCAACCTGGCCGCGACCGCCGTCGCGCTCTTCGTGCTGGCAGGCTTCGAGATCAATTGGGGCCCGGACGTCCCTGAGGGCCGACCCATCGTGCGCGTCGCCACGTGGAACGTGCACGGACGCACCGAGGACCGGCAGACGGTCCGTGACCGCATCCTGAACTGGGACTGCGACGTGGTCTGCCTGCAGGAGGCAGGGCGCAGGGCCTTCAATGATCTGCTGCCAGGATACGAGGATGCCAGGGCTCGCGATCTGCGGGTGTTCGTGCGGGGCCGGATTCGCGGTCACGAGGTGATCAGGACAGAGAGGCATCGGGTGCATCCTCTGCTCCGCGTGGAGGCGGAGATCGGTGGTCAGCCGCTGACCGTCATCGCCCTGCACATCCCGCGGGTCCGGCGCTCCCGGCGGATGCCGCGGGAGGTCGGTCCGCTGGCGGAGTACCTGCGCGAGGGACGCCAGGTGCGGGAGGAGAAGTTCGCGCACCTGCTGGAGGTGCTTCCGGAGGAGGGGCCGCTGCTGGTGGCAGGCGACATGAACACGCCTCCCACGTCCCGGTACTGGCGCAGCGTGGACGCGCATCTCACCGACGCCTTCGAGGCCGTGGGGCGCGGCTTCGGGTTCACCTTCGTGTGGCGGAGGAGGCTGCCGATGCTGCGCATCGACTACGTGTGGGCCGGCGGCAGGATCACACCGGTGCGCTGCTGGGTGGAGACGGCGGTGCCGTCCGACCATCGCCCGGTGCTGGCCGAGGTGGCGCTGCCGGCGGCGGATGAGGCGCCGGTCATGGTTCACTCGACGGCAAAGCCGCCGGTCCAGCGCCTCCGCACGCTCCTGTCCGTGCGCCGCTTGCCGCTCTCGGGCTGGAAGCCCGACCTACGCGAAGGTTGACGCCAATGACAACGGCCGGGCGGGAACGGAGGCCTGGTCCCGCCAAACGGGACGACGACGACCGGGCGCGAGCGTAGGCGTCCCCCTGCAAACGGCACGGCAAAGGCCGCCGTTCCGTGGCACGGACACTCCTGTCCGTGCGCCCTTTGCCATTGTCGGGCTGGAAGCCCGACCTACGCGAAGGTTGACGCCAATGACAACGGCCGGGCGGGAACGGAGGCCCGCCCCTCCTGACGGCATGGCCGACGGCGTCGGAGGGGCCGTCCTGAGGAGGGCTGTCAAGCCCGACGAAGCCGGCCCGGCGTGGTCGGGAGAAGCACAACAGCCGGGCGGGAGCGTAGTCCCGCCCCTCCAGACGGCACGGCAAAGGCCGAGGCAAGCAGCACTGGGCGGGGAGAGTCGCACAAACGCCTCGGGGCGCCCTCGCCCGCGCGTCTTGCCGAGACTGCGGATCGCCGTCCAGCGCGGGGGGGATTTGACACCGGTAGGGGGTTCGCGTAGAATCGCGTGCGGCGGGCAGCCGAGCTGCCCCCGCCTGAATCTGGACCGGCTATCACGGAGGGAACTCGCAGCATGCATCGCAGCAGCCGGGCTGGTCTGACCCCCTCTGAGACGCTCATCACCGCCGCCATCGTGGCGGCCTTCGCTCTGGTGCTGGCCTCGCGCTTTGCCGACGATCCGGCCCGACGCGGACGTGAGTTGACTATCCAGCGCATGGAGACGGTCGTGGACGCGCTCGAGAAGTACGCCATCGACAACGGCGGCGTGTTCCCCACCACCGACCAGGGGCTGAGCGCCCTCGTGGAGCGGCCCACGGCCAAGCCGCTGCCGCGGCGGTGGGAGGGCCCCTACGCCGAGAGCGAGGACGTGCTGATTGACGCCTGGGGGGTGCCGCTGCATTACGTCAGCCCGGGTGGCGATGGGCGGCGCTACGATCTGTGGTCCAACGGCGCCGACCAGGCCGAGGGCGGCGAGGGCCCTGACGCCGACGTTCAATCCTGGCGGCGCGCGAGCATGATACCCTGATGCTTCGCTCGCCGCTGCAGCGCCGCGCGGCCTGGCTGGTGCTCCCCGCCGTGTTGCTGCTGTATCTCCGGCCCGCTCACGCTCAGAACCCGGCTGCGATCCCGGAGAGCTGGACCGCCACCTCCATCACCTCGTGCGAGGACGCCTCGCGCTTCAGTGCCGGCCGGACGCCCGACCGGCCGCAGTTTCTCTTCGACGCCTGGGAGCTCTCCACGACCGCCGGCGCTCGCGTAGAGGGCGAGAGCCTTCGCTGGCACCTGGTGCCCTCATCGCCACAGCAGACTGAGGCCAGGCTCACATGGTCGCGGTCGCTGGCCGCGCCGGCCGGCGCCATCTCGCTGTGGCTGAAGAACCCCAACGGCCATCGCCTGGGGCTGCGGCTGGAGATGGTGGACGCGGACGGCGCGCGCTACCTCAGCGAGGAGGTGCCGCTGGCGGGGGACCTGGGATGGCGCCAGATCGCCTTCCGCCTGGAGGACCTGGTCTGCCAGCCTCCGGGCGATCCCTGGCCCGGCCCTGATTTCCCCGTTGTCATGCTCTCCCTGCTCCTCGGGCCGCTGGAGGCCGGGCGCCCGTACACGCTCTACATCGACGAGATTGAGGCTCACCGCCCTCAACGTGGTGAGCTGCGGGTCGTGAGTCTCAGCGTCCCCACAAGCCTCGCTCCCGGAGAGACGGTCCCGGTGCGGGCGCGGCTGGCGGCAGAGGAGGAGGCCGCGGGCCGCGCCAGGGTCGAGGCCCACCTGGCGGCGGAGAGTGGCGGTGCGCTGGTCATCTGCCGCCTCAGCAGCAGAGATGCCGCCGGCGGGGAGCTGGAGGCGACGGGGGCGCTGGAGGTGCCGGCCTGGCTGCCGCCGGGGCGCTATCAGATTCGCCTGCACTCCGATGGCGCGGCGCTGGCGGACGCTCGGCCGACCAGAACTGTCGTCGGCGGACGCCCTCCCGAGCCTGTGAAAGCGGCCATCGACGCCAGCACCAGTCCGCCGGCGATTGTGGTAAACGGGAGGACGCTCCGGCCGCTGGTGCACGAGCTGCGCGGCGCGCCCGCTGTGTCGCTGCCATCGGACGCGGCGCTGGTCGCGCTGCCCGCGACCGCGGACGCGCATCCCTTCGGCTGGGCGCCGGACGCCGATGGGGGATACGGCGGGCTGGACCGCCGGGCGGCGTCGGTGCTGGCCGCGGCCGGCGAGGACGCCCTGGTGCTTCTGCAGGTCTTCCTGGACTCGAGCTCATCGTGGGATGAGACGCATCCCAACCAGCTCGTGCGGTTCGGCGGCGAGACGGTGGCGCCGACCGACAGCTTCGGGCGCAAGCGAACCCTCCCGGACCTGATGGCTCCCGCGTGGCAGGCGGACGCCCTCCGCCGCTTGCGGGCCCTGGTGGAGCACGTGGAGGCGGCGCCATGGGGGCATCGCGTGGCGGGTTACGAGCTGCTGGCGGGCGACGTGGGGGCATGGCGACCGTGGGGCGCCTCGCTGGGACTGGGGGACGAGGCCACCCCGGTGCGTGAGGAGGCCTTCCGGGCGTGGGTGATGCAGCGGTACAGCAACGTGGAGGAGTTCCGCGATGCCTGGGTAGGGCAGCGACGGGGCGCGCCCGTGACGCCGGGGCCGTCGCTGCCGGGCTTCGAGGCGGTGCGAGTCCCACCACCGCTTCCGGACGCGCCGGAGCCCTCGCTGTACGACCCGGCCATCGACCGCCCGATGATCGATCTGCTGCACTTCCACGCCGAGGCGCCGGTGGCGCTGCTGCGGGAGATGGCGGCGGCGCTTCGGGAGCTGGCGCCGGGCAAGCTGGTCGGGGCGCCCTACGGCCACCTGATGCAGCAGTCGGCCGAGGGGCACTGGCGATGGCCGCACCTGGCGGTGAGCGAGATCATCGACGACGGGACGCTGGACTTCCTCACCGGGCCGCTGTGGTCGCCGGCGGGGCCGGTGGTGCCGACACTTCCGGCTCAGGCGGCTCGCCGCGGCGGCGTGCTGTGCCTGGAGCGGGCGTCTGGCGACGCGGGGTTGCGTGCCGCGGCGGCGCTGGTGTCCGGGGCGGGGCTGGCAGCGGACGCCGGGGCGGTGGCCCGTCTGGGCCGGTTGGCGAGCGAGGTGGGCCGGCCGCGCGGCGTGGAGCCGGTGGTCGATGTCCTGTTCGTCGTCGATGAGCGCGGCGCGCGCTATCTCTCGGGCGCCGACGGCCTGCCGGGCGCCCTGCTGGCGGATCAGCAGCGGCTGCTGGCGCGGTCGGGGCTCTCGTGGCGGCGCTGTCTGCTCTCGGAGGTGATCGCCGGGCGCGCACCCCGCGCTCGCGTCTACATCTTCGCCGATCTGCTGACCGCTGAGCCGGAGGACGGGCGGGCGCTGGCGCGCTTCGCCTTCCGCGAGGGGGCCATGCTGATCTTCATCTACGGGCCGGGCGCGGTCGCCGAGCAACGCATCACCGGGCGCACCATGAAGTACCTGACGGGCATCAAGCTCACTCTGCTGCCCCCGCGGGGACCGTTGCGGGTGGCCGTGGATGCCGCCGACGCGCTGCCGGGCGTCGGCGCCGAGGGCCTCAGCTACGGCCTCGGCTCCGGAGCGCCCAGGTTCTTCAGCGCCGACGAGCGCGCGGAATGGCTCGGCACGCTGGCGGGCACCGAGTTCTGCGGCCTGGCGCTGCTACGCTTCCCACACTGCACCTCCGTCTTCAGCGCCGCGCCGCTGCTGCCACCGGAGGTCCTGCGGGGCCTGGCGGCGCGGGTCGATGTGGCGCCGCAGGCCGATACGGACGCGAGGGCGTGGTTCGGGCCTGACCTGATGGTGCTGGAGGGCGCCGAGCAGCCCAGGCGCGTGACGCTCCCCGAGCCCGCCACTGTCACGGACCTGCGGAGCGGCGAGGTCGTGGCGCGGGAGGCCACCGAGATTGCGCTGGACGTGGCGGACGGGGACGTGGGCGTCTTCCGGCTCGGCTCCCAGTGAGCCGCAGCCGAGGGCAAACCCCGCCGTTCCGTGACACGGAGACTCAAGCCGCAAGCCACAAGCTGCAAGCTGCAAGCTGACGACAACGACTGCCCTTGCCGTTCCGTGGCACGGGCACTCCTGCCCGTGCGCCGTCTGTCGTTGTCGGTGAGATCGCTTGCGATCTCCGGAAGCCCGACCTACGCGGGGAAGCCCGACCTACGCGAAGGTTGGAGCCAATGACAACGACCGGGCGCGAGCGTAGTCGCGCCCCTCCGAACGGCACGAGAGAGGTCGTCGGAGGGGCCGTCCTGAGGAGGGCTCTCGAGCCCGACGAAGCCGGCCCACGTCGGGGCATCGACAGGGCCGACTTCGCGCGCCTCTTGGCGGCGCGCTCAGGCGGCCCCTCCGCTGTGCCGATTCCCATGCGATCAACCGCCAACGGCAAAGGCCGGGCGGGCAAGGAAGCCCACCCCTCCTGACGGCACGGCCACGGCTGGGCGGCGGAGAGGAGGCGCAACCGCGGAGGCGGCGAATAGGTGGCCTGGCGCATCAGAGACGATGGCGAATGGAGGGCTTGCGGTGATCAGGCTCGGCATGGTGGACCTGTGTACCTCGCATCCGGGATCGTGGATTCCGATCATCACGCAGCGGGACGACGCCGAGGTGGTGGCCCTCCATGACGCTGGTGGGGTCCGCCCGGAGGGCTATGCGGAGGAGTTCGCCCAGGAGCAGGGCATCGCGAGGGTTACCGATACCATCGACGAGATGGTGGAGCTGGTGGACGCGGCCATCGTGCACAGCGCCAACTGGGACCTGCATCTGCCCCACGCTATGCCCTTCATCGAGGCCGGCGTCCCGGTGCTGCTGGACAAGCCCATGGTGGGCAATCTGCACGACCTGCACGAGCTGCTGCGGCTGGAGGCCAGGCACGGGACGCTGATCATGGGCGGCTCGGCGGTGCGCTGGGCGCCGGAGGTGCAGGAGCTGGCGGGGCTGCGCGAGGAGATGGGCGAGATCGGGGTCGGCTGGGGGCAGGGCCGGGGCGACTTCTTCAACTACGGGATCCACACCATCGAGATGCTGCAGGGCTTCTTCGGCGCCGGGGTGCTGGCGGTGGAGCACGTCGGCGAGAAGGGGCCGATGGACGTCTTCCGCGCCGACTACGATGACGGCACGCCGGTGTTCTTCGCGCTGGGCGCCATCTCCAGCCCCTGGTTCCTGTCGGTGGCCGCCGCCAACGGCGTCTTCGCGCGAGAGGTCAGCAGTGGCGTCTACGAGCACCTCATTGACCGCTTCCTCGCCGCGGTGAGTGAGGGCGAGGCGCCAATCCCGCTGGATGACAACCTGGAGGCGGTGAAGGTGGCGCTGGCCGCCAAGGTCGCGCGCCGCGAGGGCGTCATCTGCTACCTGGAGGAGCTGGGCAACGACGAGCGGTTTGACGGCACCGCCTTTGCCGAGGAGTATGCCCGCCTGCGGCAATAGCCCCCCATGGCGACTGCGATCCCGCGAACCTCAACCGACACCGCGACGGTCAGGCCGCGCGGCGCGCTGACGCCGCGCGCGCTGTTCATCGGCACCGCCCTGCTGTTCGGGGCGGTGCTGTGGGTGCGGCACTCGGAGCTGCTGGTGCACACCATCAACCTCACCGAGGCCACGCCCCCGGTGCCGGCGGTGGCGGCGCTGCTGCTGCTGGCTGTCCTCCACCCGCTGCTGTCGAGGCTGGGCCCGAGGCTGTCGCTGACGCGCCGCGAGATGGTGCTGATCTACTTCTTCGTGGCCATCGGCTCGATGATGACCAGCCTGGGCGTGCTCCGGATGGTCATCCCCTGCGCGACGGCGCCCGCGTACTTCGCCGAGCCGGACAACAAGCTGGAGCTGATCCAGCCTCACATCCCCGACTGGCTGCGGCCGCAGGACCCGGAGGTCATCCGCACGCTCTGGGAGGCGAAGGAGGGGGCGGTGCCGTGGGCGGCGTGGACGCAGCCCATCATCCACTGGACGCTGCTGCTGACGCTGTTGTGGGTCACCGCGCTGTGCCTGACGGTGCTGGTGCGCAGGCCCTGGGTGGAGGGCGAGCGTCTGGCCTTCCCGCTGCTGTACCTGCCGCTGGACATGACGGAGGGCGTGTCGGGAGAGACCGAGGGGGTGCCGTTCTTCCGCGATCCGGTGATGTGGACGGGCTTCCTGATCGCGGTGGTCTTCAACGTCGCGAACATCGCCAACAGCCTGAACCCGGCGGTGCCGGCGCCCGGCAGGCGCTACGACATCGGAGGACTGTTCACCGAGCGGCCCTGGAGCGCGATCCGGCCGCTGTTCATCTCCCACCGGCCGGAGATCATCGGCTTCGGGTACCTGGTGTCGCTGGAGGTGGCCTTCTCGGTGTGGATGTTCGCGCTCGCCGAACGCCTCTCGAACGTGGTGGCGGTCTCCTTCGGCGCGGACGTGGCCGGCTTCCCGCTGGAGCAGGAGCAGGGAGCGGGGGCCTACCTGCTGATTGCCGCGCTGCTGCTGTGGCGGGCGCGGGAGCACATCGGCGGCGCTGCCCGGGCACTCTTCGGCCGGGGACGACCCGTCGCAGCGGCCTGGGATCCGTTCCCGCCGCGGTGGGCTCTTGCGGGACTGATCGTGGCCGGCGGCCTGCTGCTGGTATGGTGCCACCTGGCGGGCATGCACCTGGCCGCGGCAGCGGTGTATCTGATCTTCCTGTTCGGATTCGCGCTGACGTATATGCGGGTGCGCTGTGAGACCGGCACGCCCAGCACCTGGCTGTTCCCGTTCTACCAGGCCCGGAAGATGCCCCAGGCGCTGCTGGGCGCTGAGCGGTGGCTGCAGATCGGCGGGCCGTCCACGATGAGCGTCTGGGCGATGCTGTTCTTTTTGTCGCGGGGCTTCTTCTTCAGCTCCACAGCCTACCCTCTGGAGAGCTACCGGGCGGCCGAGGAGCTGCGCGCGAGGGCCCGCCACTACGCGGTCGCCGGGGTGGTGGCGGTGGTCCTGGGCCTGCTGATGGCCTGGTGGATGCATCTGGACACCTACTACGAGTTCGGCGGGAACGTGGTGGAGAGCGGGGGCATCGCGGGCGGACCGCGGACGCGGCTGACGGTCCGGGAGTACGAGGCCACGGCCTCGGCGATCGACAAGCCGCCGGGGCCGGACCGCCCGAGGAGCATCGCCATGGTGGTGGGCGCGGGGATCTCAGGGCTGCTCTTCACGCTGCGGCACTACTACCTGCGCTTCCCGCTGCATCCGCTGGGCTACGCCATGGCCGCGGCCTACTCCTCGCAGATCTGGGGCGGGTTCCTGGCGGTGTGGCTGATCAAGGGGGCCATCCTGCGGTTCGGCGGGGTGGGGCTCTACAAGCGCCTCACGCCGGCCTTCATTGGGCTGGCGCTGGGGCACTTCTTCACCATGGGCATCGCCTGGGCCATCGTGGGCAGCTTCTTCGGCCGTGCCGCGGAGCGAGCGCGCGTCTGGTTCACGTGACGCTACGCTAAAGGCTTCACCCACCGGTGCCAGGCGGCGATGGTCCGGAAGCCCAGCTTCTCATACAGCCGAACCGCCGGCACGCGGAAGGGCTGTGTCAGCAGCATGGCCAGCTCCACGCCCCGGTCCGCCAGCCAGTTGAGGCAGGCCACCACCACCGCCTCGCCCAGCCCCCTGCCGCGATGATCCTCCAGCACCCCCACATACTCGATCATGGCGCCCCGCAGGCGCTCGGGGTCGCGCCGGTGGCAGATGTCCAGCGCGCCGGCGATGGCGACGATGCGCCCGCCCTGCTTGATGAGGTGCCAGCCGGTGGGGTCGAAGTCGGCGCGGCTGCTGAAGCGCCCGCGGAACCACTCCTCGTCAGCGTCGCCTCCGAAGACGCGGTTGCGGCACTCCAGCCAGCTCTCGATGTCAGCCTCGGCCAGCGTGCCCAGCTCGTAGCCGTCGGGCAGGACCAGCTCCCGCGGGGTCCATCCCCGCACGGCCATGGTGATGTTGCGCCGATCCGGGTCCTCGAGCTCGTACCCGAGCGCCTTGAAGAGCCCGCCGGCCGCCTCCCAGCGGCTGTCCACGGTCTCGACTGTGACGACGCGCTCAGCATCCATCGCCCGCAGCGCCCTCTCCCCCGCCTCCATGCATCGTTGCGCGAGGCCCTGGCGCCGGTGCGCCGGGTCGGTGGCGATCCGCCACCAGCCGAGGTCGTCGCCGTCACGGCGCGCAATCGCTGCGGACAATAGCATGTCGCCATCACGCGCCACAAAGCTGGCCTCTGCGCAGACTGCGTCGTCACCGAGCGCCTCCGCCAGCTCCTCAACCGTCGCGTACGGCGCCGGGGGCGATGAAAGGTTCAGCGGCGTGCGGCCGCAGTGCTCCGCGAAGGCCTGGCGGATCAGGTCCGCGACCTGTGGGGCCGCCGCGGGATCATATGGCTCGATGCGCACGTGACTCACCTCGGGCTGGACTGCTGCGGACGGGAGTGATGCGGTTCGCCATGTGGGGCCATCGAACCTCTGAGGCGATGGCTGGATGCGAACGGAGGCGCGTGTCTCCAAACGGCACGACAAGCGCCGGCATGCCGGGACACGGACACTCAAGCCGCAAGCGACAAGCTGCAAGCTCCAAGCTGACGGCGACGACAACGCCTGCCGTTCCGTGGCACGGAGACTCAAGCCGCAAGCCACAAGCTGCAAGCTGCAAGCTGACGCCGACGACAACGCCTGCCGTTCCGTGGCACGGACACTCAAGCCGCAAGCCACAAGCTGCAAGCTCCAAGCTGACGGCGACGACAACGCCTGCCGTTCCGTGGCACGGGCACTCCTGCCCGTGCGCCGTCTGTCGTTGTCGCTGAGATCGCTTGCGATCTCCGGAAGCCCGACCTACGCGGAGGACAATGATAGAGACGACGGCCGGGCCGGGACGGAGGCCGGCCTCTCCAAACGGCGCGACGAACGACAACGGCCGGGCGGGCAAGGAAGCCCGCCCCTCCGCACGACTTATCTTTACCCACATCGTGGCGACTGGCGATTCGCTGTCTGCCGTCCGGAGGGGCCGTCTGAGGCTCCAGCATCGTTCGCTGGAGCCGAAGCCGGCCCGGCCGTTGGCCGTCCAGGCCGCCGATTGCGTCACTTCGCCTGCAGCGGGCCGACTTCGCGCGCTCCTGAGGAGCGCCCTCAGGCGGCCCCTCCACGGCCAACAG
>JAYENL010000265.1:0-4921 GCA_034722055.1 Armatimonadota bacterium | reverse complement strand
CGTTGCCGGACGCAGGTCGCTGACGCTTGTCGTGCCGTCGAGACCGCTTGCGGTCTCCGAGGGGCGGGCCTCCGTTCCCGCCCGGACGTTGCTGCATCGTTCGCGTAGGTCGGGCTTCCAGCCCGACAACAGCAAACGACGCACGGACCGA
This sequence comes from Armatimonadota bacterium, assembly GCA_034722055.1. Lineage (GTDB taxonomy): Bacteria > Armatimonadota > Zipacnadia > Zipacnadales > UBA5352 > JAYENL01. The sequence continues at coordinate 4,770 of JAYENL010000265.1, read as the reverse complement.
GACCAAAGGTCTCCAGTGTCCGTGCCACGGAACGGCGGGCTTTGCCGTGCCGTTTGGAGGGGCCGGTCTCCGTCCCGGCCCGGTCGTTGTCTCCATCCCTCGCGTAGGTCGGGCTTCCAGCCTGAGAGCGGCAAACGGCGTGCGGAGGAGGGCCTCCGCACCACAGACAGCACTGTCCGTGGCACGGAACGGCCGGCGCGTGGCAACTGCTGCTCGTAGAGAGGATACCATGCGCCGAGACGCCGACATCTGCATCGTGGGAGCCGGTTCGGGCGGCATCGGCGCGGCTCTGGCGGCGGGGCGGATGGGCCTGCGGGTGCTGCTGATGGAGCGCGCGCCGACCGTCGGCGGGACGGCGGTGCGCGCGGGCGTCTCCACGTGGGAGCCGGTTGCGGGCGCGACCGGCATCCCTTTCGAGATCTACCTGCGGCTGCGCGAAGTCCCCGACGCCGTCGCGCTCTACTCCTACGGCCGCCACATGTGCTGGCAGCATCCCGATGAGACCCCGTTTCCCGGCGGCGAGCACGTTATCGACCCGTCCATCAGCTACCTCGACACCCTCCAGCGCCACGGCATGACCTCTCTCAGCGAGTGCCAGGACTTCGCGCGGGCGAGCCTCCACGGCGTCGTCTTCGAGCCCGACGCCTACGCTGAGGTTGTCGGCGAAATGCTGCGCCAGGCCGGCGTTGAGGTGCTCACGGGCGTGGGCTTCCTCGATGCCGACGTGAGTGACAGCCGCGTCGAGCGCGTCAGGCTCAGCGACGGGAGCGATGTGCGCGCGCGGGCGTTCATCGACTGCACGGGCCACGGCGCGCTGTGCGCCGCCTGCGGCTGTGAGACGGCGTCCGGACGGGAGTCCCGCGAGCGCTTCGGCGAGCCGCACGCCCCCGAGGAGGCCTCTCCCGCCACGAACGCCGCCACGCTCATCTACCGCATCCTGCCGGCCGACGAGGAGCGCGTCGAGCCGCTGCCCCACGATGTCCCGGAGGAATGCTGGTGGCAGGAGCAGTTCCCCTCGGTCAGCGCGGTGCAGGCGCCGCGGGGCGGGTACATCATGAACATGCTGCCGACCATGCAGTGGCCAGAGGTCGCCGATCCTGGGAGCGCGCTTCATGCCGAATGCGTTCGACGCGTGCTGGCGCACTGGCATCACGTGCAGCGTAACTGCCCGGAGTTCCGGCGTCATCGGCTGGCGTGGATCGCGCCGGAGGTGGGCATGCGCGAGGAGCGGCGCGTCGTCGGAGAGTGTATCTTGACCGAGCATGACCTGCTGACCGGCCTGTCGGGGCAGGAGCACGCGGACATCATCGCCATCGCCGACCACGCCATGGACCTGCACGGCAAGGCCGGCGGCTGCCGGGAGCTCGATGAGCCCTACGGCATCCCCCTCCGCTGCCTGCTGCCGCGCGGGATGCGCAACCTGCTGGTGGCCTCGCGCGCGGCGAGCCTCTCATCCATCGCGGCCTCAAGCTGCCGCCTGTCGCGGACCATGATGCACCTGGGGCAGGCGGCGGGCACGGCGGCGGCCATGGCGGTCGGGCGTCGCTGCGACCCGGTCCACGTGCCCGCTGATGAGCTCCGCGCGGCCCTCCGAGCGCAGCACGTGCAGCTCGACTGGCCGATGCCGGAGAGCCTGCGGGCCTGGATGGAGCGGGCGGAACGCGCGGGGCCACCAGCGAAGCGTACTCCGGGAGGTCTCGGGCGTTAGCGAAGCACCTCCGGACAGGCGTTGGAGACCGCGACCTCCATGACGACCTGATGCTCGGCTGAGGCGGCCTCAAAGGCGCGCTGGAGGGCCGGAAAGAGCACCTCCGCCCCACCGACCACCAATGTGCTCATGGGGCCCGGCTCCACCTGCAGCCCTGCGCCGCGCAGCTCCTCCGCGAAGGCCTCAATGGGCGGACCCAGATGCTCCGTGCGCAGCGGATACAGCGAGACCTGCGCGCTGATGTTCTTTGCCATCACGCTCACTCCCTCACGAAGTGCAGCACGAGCCCGGCGTAGTCGTCCCGGAAGCGGAAGCCGGCCGCGGCCAGCGCCGCACGGATGTCGTCAGGATCGAGATGCATCGGATAGACCGACAGAATGCCGCCGGGGCGGAGCACGCGACGCATCTCCGAGAACAGGCCACCCCAGTCCTCGATGTTCTGCAGCACGTCATACAGGAGCCCGACATCGCAGCAGCCATCATCGAGCGGGATGCGCGCTCCTCCGTCCCCGTGGATGGGCCGGAGATTGTGCGCCCCTGCCTCGCGGGCTGCGGACTCCAGCGCCTGGATCCTGTCGGCATCGCAGTCGATCGCGTGGACCGTGCCGCCAGGGCCGGCAAGCTCCGCGGCGGGCACGGCGTAGGCGCCGCTGCCGCAGCCGAAGTCCACGATGGTATCTCCGGGGCGGACAGGCACGCTTTCGAGCACCTGCCGCGCCCGCGCCACGAGCCACCGCCTCTGATCGCTCTCACTCTCGGGAACCTGCATGCAATCACACCTCAGCCAGCACGCCGATGAAAGCCCCCGCCGGGCAGTGGCGTCGCCACAGCAGATCGTCGAGTCGTCGCTGCACGGCCAGTTCGACGGGGTCCCCCGTGTTCGAGCCGATGAGCGTCGTGCGCCACCGCGCGCGCCTGGGCCTGGCGTGCGATCTCACGAGCCCCATGAGCTCATCGACGGTGAACAGGTGCGCGCGGGAGAGCGTGTCGCCCATCTCCCCGCGCGCGATGCTCGCGCCGTATGCCGAGCGGCGATTGAGCGCGCCGATGAGCAGCCGGTCGCGGCACACGCGGGCCATCTCCCGCACAGCGGCGCCCGGGTCATCCACGAACTCCAGCACCGTGATCGCAGTAACCAGGTCGAAGGAGCCGCCGGCAAAGGGTAGCTCCTCGGCCGAGGCCGCGACGGTGCGCTCTCGGTGTCCGAGCTGGGCGAGCCGCCGGACGGTGACGGTGCGCATCTCGGCGTCCGGCTCGACGCCCAGAGCATTAACCCCGTGCTCGAGGAGCCGCGCCACGAGTCTGCCCGTCCCGCACCCGACGTCCGCCGCCCGCTCCCCGGCGCGTGGTCGGGCCATCGCCATCAGCAGTTGATGCTCCCGCTCCTCGGCGTAGGCGCCCCACGGAGTGCGATACCACGCGTCATAGGACGCCACGTCGGACGTGAACTGCTCGCGCGAGCTCATCGCCAGGGCTCCCCGGTGCAGGGCTGAGCCGCCGGGCGCAGAATACTGCTGCACACGCGAGACGTCAAGGAGACGGGAGCGATCATGATGGGCGAGCTGACAATCGGGACCTCGCGGCGCAACATCACGCCGCCGGTGGGCGCCAGCATGGCCGGATTCGCCACGCGGGACCATGGCGCGGAGGGCGTGCGTGACGAGCTGTGGCTCCGCGCGCTGTTCCTGGACGACGGGCAGACGCAGGCGGTGCTGGTGTGCCGCGATGTATGCGATACCCAGCGCGGCGAGATGGACCTGCTGGCGGGCATGTTCGAGGAGCGCATGGACCTGAGCCGCGATCAGCTCTTCATCGCCAATACCCACACGCACTCCGGGCCCTCCACCGGCTACGACGAGGAGGCCGACAACCGCGACTACGTCGAGAACCTGGCGGCGGTGTGCGTCGGCGCGGCCGAGGAGGCCCGGGCGAGTGCGCGGCCGGCGGTGATGACGCGCGCCCAGCGACCGGTGCAGTGCGGCGTGAACCGCCGCGAGCGCACGCCTGAAGGCGAGATCGTGCTGGGCGTCAACCCCGAGGGACCGTGCGATACGATCGTGGACGTGCTGGTGTTCGCCGAGCCCGAGAGCGGGGAGCCGGTGGCCACGCTCTTCCGGCACGGCTTTCACGGGGTCGTGATGGGCTCGGACAGCTACCTGATCTCCGGCGACGCGCCCGGTGCGGCGGAGCGGTTCGTGGAGGCGAACCTCCCGGGCGTGGCCGGCTTCCTGACCGGCGCCTCCGGGAACATCAACGCTCACCCGCGGGGGAGCTTCGAGAACGTGGACATGCTCGGCCGGCGCCTCGGCGCCGCGGTGGTCCAGGCCACCACCGAGGCCGACCAGCCGCGCACGGACGTGCGCATCGTCAGCCTCCGCCACGACTTCGAGCTTCCGGTGGAGGAGCCCACGCCGGCCGACGAGCTCCGGGACGAGATCGAGGAGCTGGAGGGCGCCATGGAGAGATTCGACGCCGGCGAGGACGTGGAGGGGCTGAACCGCTGGCGCGCCAACCGTCGCCTGCGACATGCGCGCAGCCAGCTCGAGATGCTGGAGGCCGGCGAGGAGATCGGCGGCAAGCCCACCTTCGTGCAGGTGCTGGCCATCGGCGACGTGGCGCTGATCGGCTACCCCGCGGAGGTGTTCTACGAGATTGGCCGCGAGGTCCGGGAGCGGTCGCCCTTCTCTCTGACGCTGGACGTCACCCACGTCAACGGTTGGAGCGGCTACATCCCCATCGCCAGCGCCTTCGCGGAGGGCGGATACGAGATCCAGGCGCGGGTGCATCACCGCGGCCTGGGCATCACGCCGGAGGCGGAGCCGGTGCTGATCACCGAGTCCTCGCGGGGGCTGGCCAGAGCCAGGCAGGCGATCGACGGCTGAGCCACTGCGCAGTAGCAGAGGCCCTGCGCGGCGGGTTGCAGGCGCACGGTTACGAGCAACGACGGGAACGACGGGCGGCAGAGGCGCGCCGGCGCTCCCTACAGCCTGGGCTTTACACACACCGTGGCGAGGGGCGATTCGCGCTGTGTACCGTTCGGAGGGGCCGTCCTGAGGCTCCAG
>JAYENL010000264.1:1369-22349 GCA_034722055.1 Armatimonadota bacterium | reverse complement strand
AGCAGGCCGAGGGCAGCCAGCGCGCGGCCTCGCTGGTGACCGGCGAGGACGGCCAGCCGGGGATCGTGACCCATCGCTACGGCGGCGGTGAGGGCATCTACGTCGCCTTCGCGGCCGGACAGCAGAGCTGTCACGTGGTGAACTACCTGGGCTCCCGCGGCGGCACGTGGACCGCTCCCCCGGCCCGGGAGCTCCACGACGTCATGCTGTGGGCCGTCGGTGCCAAGGCCGCGAGGCCACTGAGGCGCGTGTCCGTGCCGCCAGGCGTGGTGACGAATGTCCTCACCCAGCGCACTGCGGATGGCGAGCGGCTGGTGGTGCATCTGCTCAACCTGCAACTGACAGAGGTGGGGCCGGACGGCGCGGAGATCGACAAGGGCACGGAGGTGGTCTACCCGTGGGTCGAGCGCCCGCTCGTCTTCGATCTTCGGGTGGACGGGCCGTGTCACGCGCGCATGCTCTCCCCAGACTTCGACGGCGTTTGGCACCTGGACGCGCGCCCGGCGCCAGCCCGGGGCTTCACGCGCATCACGGTCCCCGAGCTGGCGCGCTACGCTCTGATCTGCGTGGAGCCCGGCGAGGCCGATGAGCCGCCGGGAGCATCTCAGCAGCATGGGGATCGGGACTTCGAGATTGCCGGAGGTGTGCGCCTCACCGGGGCGTGGCGCGACGAGGGGATGGTCCAGCGGCCCATCGGCTCCCGGCCGTGCGCCTGTCGCCAATTCGCCCATCCGGCCGAGGCACCCGCAGCGCCCGGTGGGGCGGTGCAGGTCGATATCCCCGTCCCCGTGGATGCCGCGGACGGCCTGCAGCTCCGCTTCTGGGAGTCCGACCTCTGCCGGGACGCCACCGGCGGGCGCGGCTTGTTCCGGAAGCTGCTGCTGGTCAACGGGCGTGAGGTCTCGTGCCGACCCATGCTGGGGGACGGCTCGTGGATCGAACATCGCGTTGACATCGCCGAGGCGGTCGGCCCCGACGCGACGAACGTGATCTCGCTGCGCGTGGAGAATACCGGCGAGACGAGCCCGGCGGGGCAGGTGCGTGTGTGTGAGATGCTCTACACCACCGGGCGATGGCAGCTCTGGCGCGGTGAGAGGCGTGTTCGGGACCTGGACCTGCCACAGGGGTGATGGGGTACGCGGAAGGGCATAGCGGACTTCTCGCCGTGATCGGTCAGGACTGGAGGCATCAGGAGTGGACCACATCCGGGCGGTGCTGACGCATCCTGAGGAGATGAGCGTCGAGGCGCGCCTGAACCTGCACGGCGTGCAGCAGCTCCTGGAGCAGGAGGGCCTGCCGCTGGCCGTCTGCGTCGCAACCGAGCTGCAGTCCCACGATTGGCAGGCCGGCGACGTGCTGGTGGTGGCCGAGCAGGAGTGCCTGACCGCGGCCGCGGAGGCGGCGATCTGCGTGGTCGCCAGCGACCGGCCGCTGGTGTGGTGCGGCCTCCCGCGCGAGGACGCCTCCCCGGACCTGATGCGGCTGCTGGGCATAGCCGGCATCGGCACGAGCCGGGAGGGCCTTCTCCGCAGGCTGGAGCTGGGGGAGCACCCCATCTGCGCGCCCTTCGATCTCGACGCCGAGCGGCGGCTGAAGGTGAAGCACATCCCGCACCTTCAGGACCAGCAGCGGCGGATCGCCGGGGAGCCGGTGCTGAGCCTCTCGCTCATGGACGGGCACGCGCTGGGGCCAGGGCTGGTGGTCAGGGAGGAGCGTCCGCGCAGGGCGGTGTGGACCTTCCCGCCGGGCCTGCTCTTCGCCCTCGCCACCTGCCGGCACATCGACATCCGCGTGGATGCGGAGTGGCTGGACTGGCCGCTGATGACCTACGCCGACACGCTGCGGGGTATCCTGCGCGAGACTATCCGCTGGAGCCTGCCGGAGCTGCCGCTGGCGCGCAAAGCCCTGTGGCCCCGCATCGACGGTCGCCGGCCCACCGCCGTGGGGGCGCTGACGCACGACCTGTGCGGCTACTCGGAGGAGGGCGTGCGTTTCATCTGCGAGACCTGCGAGCGCTACGGCGTGCACACGACGTTCTTCGACATGCCGCCGCTGCGGCTGGACCGGGGAGAGGTCGGCGACAACTGCATCGCGCTGCACGTCTCGGGCGGCACCAGCTACGAGGACATTGTGCTCGGCCTGGGAGCGCTGGAAGAGCGGCATGAGCGCGAGGTCCCCGGCTGGCGGCGCCATGGGCGGACCGAGATCGAGCACTACCCGCACATCTGGCGGAGCATGGAGCGGGCCGGGGTGCAGTGGTCGAACACCTTCCCCACGCAGAGCCACCCCAATCGCGCCACCTGCTCGCCCTGCGGCACCTCCAACCGGCTCCCCTTCGACATCATGGACCTGGAGACCGGCCGGCGACTGGAGCTGCTGGAGCTGCCCATCTTCGACACCGATGACGCCGACCGGCTGTCGAACATCGCTTACGGCATGCGCCTGACGTGGGAGCGCTTCCGGGATGTGGTGGAGCAGCGGCTGGACTACGCCGCCGGCCGCGGGCTGGTCGCCGGCTACCTGCTGCACGGCTGGACGGCCGGCGCCACCGAGGAGGCCGGCAGGACCTACGGGGCGCCCGACGCCAAGCGCATGCTCGGGCACTTCATCGAGGCTTCCCGGGAGCGGGGCATGGCTCTGATGACCGGTGACGAGATGCATCGGTGGTGGCAGTTCCGCCGCCGCGCTGAGCTCCAGCCGGGTGAGACGTCCTCGATCGCGATGCCGGGCGGCGAGTGGACGCTGGAGGTCGAGGCCCTGGATCCGTTCGGTCCGTAGCTCCTCGCAGACCATCGCACAAGGAGGTGCGCATGGCACTGATCAGACCAGGAGAGGCAGCCCACAGGCCTGCGGCACGTGCGTTGGTGTCGGCGATCCTGCGCCAGCGCGTCGCCGCCTTCGTCGCCCTGCTGGCGATGGTAGGGAGTATTGCGGCGGTCTCAGTCCGCGCCGATCCGGTGCGGGCCTACGACGTGCCGCGGATCAGTGAATCGCCGGCCGGGGCCTGCTCTCCCATCGCCTGCCTGCAGGCGGCGCTGTCGGGCATGGGCAAGCGGATGGCCTACGAGCGGCTCATGGTCGCCTCCGGGGCCGCATTCCGTGCGACATGGGCGCCCGGCAAGTATGATGAGGGCGCGGCTCACTTCTACCAGCACGATCCCATCATCCTCGGCGCGGCCTCCGCCGGTGTGCGGGCCGAGGTCGTCCGCCTCGCCAGCGTGGACGCCGCCTGGAAGGTCATCGCGCAAAGCATCAATCGCGACCGCCTCGTCATATCCTGGGATGACGGCCAGCTTCGCTTCCAGGTCATCTGCGGCTACGATCCCGACGAGCACGTGGTCCTTTGCCGAACCCACGGGAGTGATCGGGAGCAGTACCGCAGGAGAGCCCCCTCGACGGTCAGAGGCCCCCGCGGCCGGCAGGCGGAGTACGAGCTGTGGGTGCTGGACGATGAGGGGAGGCCGGTGCCGGACCCGGACTGGCGGATCGTGCTGACGCGGGCGGTGCAGATGGCCCGCTGGCCCGAGGGTGGCAGGCTGCAGGGGCGATATGTCTGCGGACTGCGGGCCTACGAGGCGTGGATCGAGACTCTGCGCGATGGGGACGCGCATCAGGCCTTCCCGGACGCCGGGCGCGTCACGTACGAGACCGCGATGGCCCTCTCAGACGCCCGCTCCTCTGCCGCCATGATGCTGGCGGGGCACGCCCACGTGCACGATGCGTTCGCGGAGGCTGCGGCGGCCTATCGGCGGGAGGCCGAGCAGCTCGCGCGGATGCGATCGACCCTCTGTCGCGGCGAGGAGCTTCCCGCCCATGAGGTGCCGGACGCCTGCAATGAGGGCATGGCTGAGGCCGATGTGAGGGAGGCCGCAACGGCGGTGATCGAGGCGGCCGTGGAGCACGAGCGGGTCGCCCTGGCGGCGCTGACGAGGGCGCTGCAGGACCTCAGCGCGGCTGAGCGGGTGGTCGCGCAGGCCCCTGTGGCCCTGGAAGAACAAGGGGCTGGGGCGCAGGCTCTGACGGCGGACGAGCTCGTCGTGGAGGCGATGACGCTCAAGAGCCGGGGCGAGTTCGATGCGGCAGCCGCGAGCTTCCGCGCCGCCCTGGAGCGTGACGACCGGCACGTGGCGGCGCACTGGGGGCTGGCGTGGGTCCTGGTGAAGCTGGATGAGAGGCAGGAGGCGATTGCGCACCTGCAGCGCGTCGTGGAGCTCACCGAGGACGAGGATCTGGAGGCCGAGGCGCGGGCCGCCATCCAGCGGCTGCAGAGCAGGTAACGGCAGCGAGACCGCGCGGGCAGCCCGCGAAACCTGAGGCGCGCTACAGGAACCAGACCATGTAGCGGCGCACCCATTCGCCGGCGCTGAGGCCGATGAGGCTCCACAGGCCCACCGAGAAGAAGTGGCCCAGCGTGAAGGCCAAAAAGCCCCTTGCCAGGCGGCGGTAGAGGCCGGCGCCGCCCAGGTGCAGTGTGAGGCTCTTGATCCCCCACAGCAGCAGGGCCGGGAACCACATGTAGGGACCCCGGTGGCAGAAGGCCAGCGCGTAGCCCCCCGGGTGGAACGGAAAGCGCAGCCACAGTCGCCGCCCCAGGACCATCCCCAGCGCCAGCCCCGCCCCCAGGAGCGTGTAGGCGATCTTCTGCGGGTCGGGCTCGGCGGGACGGTCGATCCACTCGGAGACCGACATGTATTGGCCGAGCACCTCCTGCGTCATCTGACCCCCACTGATGCCGCCGGGGCTGGACAGAACCAGGCCGCCGTACTCGTAGTAGGCGGAGAGGTTGACGAGGAAGGCCGTCATCACCCCGACGATGACCGCGGCGATCACGACCCTGGAGATGCTGCGGCGCCCCTGATCCAGCCGATCTGCGGCAACCGTCCCCTCCTGAGCGGTGCTGGTGATCGCCTGGTACACGCTGCGCTGCAGCCATGAGAACATGGTGAGCAGCGTCAGCGATTGCAGCCGGCCGGGCCCCACCAGCGGCCTGCTGCCCAGGAAGTCCACCATGACCTTGCGCTCCTGATACAGCGGATAGCCCCAAACGATGGGGAAGCCCATCTCCGCCCGGTTGCGGCAGTAGACGATCAGCACCAGGACGATGATCCCGAAGTACATCAGCGAGATCCACCAGGCCATGCCGAAGGCGATGGGCATGCCCATGACCACCAGGAGCCCGAGCGCGGCACCCAGCAGCGTGACGCGGAAGCTCAGCGGCTCGTCCCGGCCGGCCGGATCGCGTCCGGAGAGGCCCTTGCGCACCGCCTGCATCAGGCGCTCGCGCGCCTGGTAGATGAAGGCCACCCCCAGCAGCAGGAAGGCCCCGATGGCCTGCTCGGTGACGAAGGGGAAGCCCGCCGGGCTGTAGCCGACCGTCTTCGCCAGCGGGCGAACCAGCCAACTGGCGAGTGTGAAGAACCAGATGGAGAACAGCGCATCGGAGGGCACCAGGAAGCCCAGGCCGAGGACCTCGGGCTTGTAGTAGATCGACAGGCCGCGCATGGTGTCCCAGGGAGATTCGGTGAAGAGGCGGCCCAGCGGGTAGGAGATGCCCATCGACGGGATGCCGGGGTTGAAGACGTGCAGGGCGTTGAAGGCGTTGTAAAGCACCGCCAGCAGGAAGCCCGTCCACACCACCGCATCGCGGAAGAACCCTATATGCGCGAACCGGCTGCGCTGGGGATCGATCATCTCCACCGGGAGGTTGGAGACCGGGAAGTTGAGGTGCTCGTCATCCTCCCACGCCCGGCGGAACAGCAGCACCAGGCAGAACGCGGCGATGAAGTAGATGCTCAGATAGCCGCTCCAGAGCAGGAAGGGGACCAGCCAGTGCTGCCAGGGCACCAGCAGCGGCCCGGCGAGGAAGCGGTAGACACTGTCGAGGATTGGGCCGGCAACCGGCACGCCCTCCAGGCCCATCGATGGCAGGCTGAGGTCCTCACCCTCCCAGAACACTCGCGCGACCTCCGCATCGGTGGGGGCCCACTGGGTCGGTATCGTGCTGGCCATCTCGCTGAGATGGTCCGACGGGCGGCCGAAGTACTGGGGGACCATCAGACAGGGCATCACCTGGCGGAAGAGCCCCACGCCCGGCATGGCCGCGGTGATGGCCACGAACAGGAAGACGACCAGCATCTCGCCGCGCGTCAGCCGGAGGCGGCGAAGCAGCGCGGCGAGCCGGCGGTGCCCCCCGGCGGCCTCCAGGCGAGACGCGATCCCGGCCAGCAGCGCTCCCAGGCCCGGCACCAGGAAGAGGCAGAGGATGGAGGCGATGGGCGGGGTGCTCTCGGAGATCTGGCTGGTGAGCGTCACCAGCTCCGCCTGCTTGGTCCACGCCGCCGCCAGCAGCGAGAGTATGACGGCCACCACCAGCGCGCGCAGCGTTGCATAGCCGTAGGGGCTCGAATCAGAGACCAGGCCCGAAGGCGGGGCCTCGACTTGGTCGGCGCGCATTTGCTGAGCCTCATCCGCCATGCATCTGCACCCCAGCCCGCCTGGACCTGCTGCCGGCCAGCCGGCGCGCACTTCGCCGCGCCCTCCCGGCTGCCCTGCCTGCTGCCGTTCCGTTGCCACCGGCGCCGGGAGCGAAGAGACGGTGGCCGGGCAGGTGACGCCCGGCGGCGCGCGGAAGTTTATCGCTCCGGTCTGCTGCCCGCAGGACAATGCAGAACCATGATAGCCCATCTACCGGACCCAGAAGATGTGCTGACGCGCGTGCTACCAGCTACCAGGAATCAGCTACAAGCTACGGCAACGACGACAGCGCCTGCGGTTGCTTGGGCGTGGACCTGTGGCCCGCCGCTCGTTGTCGTGGTCATGCCGTTGCGAGGCGGGGACTCTTCCAGAGGCAGCATGCGAGGAGGCGAGGCCGACCGGGCCGGCCGCTACGCTCCCCTGCCCTGGAGCTGGGCCTTGAGCCCATCGACGCCTCCCGGATCAGCCTCTGCGGCTACAGTGACGACGTAATGGAGCAGTTCCTCTCGGGCGAGACTACAGATGACGTGGCGACGGAAGGGGAAGAATGATGAGAGCGGCGCGGTTGCATGCTGCCAAGGACGTGCACATTGACGAGGTGCCCACCCCTGAGGCCGGCCCCGATGAGGTGCTGGTGAAGGTCAGGGCGGTGGCCATCTGCCCCTCGGACCTGCGGCTCTACCAGGACGGCCACGCCAGCGGCGTGGTGCCCGACCATCCCATGATCCAGGGGCATGAGTTCTCGGGCGAGATCGCGGCGCTTGGTGAGGGAGTGGATGGGCCGCCGGTGGGCACGCGCGTGGCGGTGGAGCCGAGCTGGCACTGCGGCGAGTGCGACGTCTGCCGCGCGGGCCACGAGAACCTGTGCCGGAACATCGTCTTCCCCAGCTTCCCGCAGCGTGACGGTGCGCTGGCCGAATACATCGCCTGTCCGGCGTTCAGCGTCCAGCCGCTGCCCGATAGCGTCAGCGACATCGAGGGCGCGCTCTTCGAGCCGCTGGGGGTCGCCATCCACGCCGTGCGACTCTCGGACGTGCAGCCGGGGGATAGTATCGCCATCCTCGGGGCCGGCACCATCGGCATGTGCGTGATGCTGGTGCTGCAGGCGCGGGGCGTCGAGCAGATCGCGATGGTGGAGCCCATCGAGGACCGGCGTGCGTGGCCGCGCGAGCTGGGCGCCGAGCCCGCCGTCGCCTCCCACGAGGAACTGCTGGAGGCGGACTATGAGGGCGACATCGTCTTCGAGTGCTCCGGCGACAACGATGCCGTGGAGCAGGCCATGCGGCTCGCGCGCCCGGCGGGGCGCGTCGTGGTGGTCGGGATTCCGCACCCGGATGAGGTGACCTTCGACTCCACCGTCCCCCGGCGCCGGCAGCTCACCGTGGTCTTCTCGCGTCGATCGCGGGATACGCTCGAGGAGTCCGTGGAGCTGATCGACAGCGGCGCGGTGAACCTGAGCGCTTTGCCAGTGCGGGAGTTCACGCTGGAGCAGACCGCCGAGGCCATGGAGGCCACCGCGGCCCGGCCGGGCGACATGCTGCGGGCGGTCGTCATCCCGTAGGTCTGCGGCCGCTTTGCCCGCGTAGGTCGGCCCGCGCCTGACCATTGCCGTCAGGCGCGGGTGGAAGGGCGCTCCAGCGCGCTTCCAGCTTCCAGCCCGACCAGATTCCTGAGTCCAGAGATCAGGTCGCCATGACCAGGACGCTGGCCTACAAGCCCAACGCCGCGGAGGTGCTGGAGCGACTGCGGATGCTGTATGGCGGCGAGGCCAGAGACCGCATCCTCGCCGCCATCGAGGTGCCCAGCCGAGCGCTCGCACGCTTCCAGGAGCAGTACTCCCACGGCTACTGCTCCTACCCCGACCTGCAGGAGCGGCTGCGATTCTGGGATGACTACCTGTCCGAACGCAGCGGGGTCGAGGACGATTCGCTGCCGGCCGCCTACCTCAGCGAGTTCGACCAGGGGCTCTACGGCGGGCTGTTCGGTGGCGACGTGCAGTTCATGGCGCATCCCGACAATGGCTGGATCTCGTCGATGGTCGCTCCGCTGCTGGACGACTGGTCGGAGTTCGAGGACCTGCACTTCGACCCATCGCATCCGTGGTATCGGCGCTTCCTGAACCAGACCAGGGCCTTCGTCGAGGCGGGGAATGGCAAGTTCGGGGTCAGCCACTTCATCCTCATCGACGGGCTCAACTTCGTCTTCGAGCTGGTGGGCGCCACCCGGACGTACCTGAGCCTCGAGGAGCGGCCTGAGATGGTCCGCCGGGCCATCGACCTGGCCTTCGAGGTCAACGCCCGGATCCAGGCGGACTTCTTCGAGATCGTCCCTCTGCTTGATGGCGGCACCCTCAGCAACATGGCGCAGTGGCTCCCGGGCCGGATCGTCTCCGAGAGCGTGGACCCCTTCCACATGACCTCGGTGGACTACTTCGAGCAGTGGGGGCGCGAGCCGGTGGAGCGGATCCTGGGGCGCTTCGACGGCGGGGTGCTGCACATCCACGGCAACGGCCGCCATCTGCTGGAGGCGGTGTCATCGGTGCGAGGGCTGAAGGCCATCTTCCTGGGCGACGACACAGGCTATCCGCGGCCCTTCGAGGTGCTGGGCGAGCTGCAGAGCCGCACGGGCGAGATGCCGCTGGTCGTCGAGGTGCAGTTCGAGGAGTTTCAGCGCGGGCTGGAGGAGCGCACGCTGTGCGGTGGCGTGCTGTACCGCGTCGAGACGGCTCCGGACGTTGATGCCGCCAATCGGTGCATGGAGCAGGTCAGAGCCTACCGGCTTTAGGGAGGTCCCTACACCATGCGTGTCCTCGTGATGATGGCGCTCATGCTGGTCGTGGCGGTAGCCGGCCGGTGTCAACCGGCCGACCTGATGGTGGTGCAAGCCGAGTCGATGGAGTGTGACGGCCAATCGTGGGTGGCGCGCGACCAGTCCAGCAGATACGCCCCCGACAGCGGCCTGAAGCACCTCTACGGAGCGAGGGGTGGAGAGGGTGTTGCGAGCACACAGATCGAGCTGCCGCAGACCGGCCGGTACGTGCTCTGGATCAGGCACACGGTCGGTCGCAGCACTCCACCCGGCGGGCGGGGGCCGTTCCTCGTTTCGCTCAAGCAGGACGACCGCGTGCTCGCTGAGGGCAGATTCGATGTCGAGCCACCGGAGGAGGAGCCGCGGTACATCCATCGCTACGACTGGAGTCGTCTGCAGGCCGATCTGTCCCGGGGGCCGGTGACCATCGCGATCAGCAAGCTGGAGCCGATCTCCTGCTCGCAGTACACGCGGCAGATCGACTGCCTGGCGCTGACCACCGACACGGAGTACGTCCCCGACGTCCACCACTGGCAGCCCAAGATCTGGATGCGCGTCACGCTGGGGCCCACCCAGACCACTCCCATCTACATCCACTGCTTCGCCGACCACTGGCGGGCGCCGTGGTATCAGCACTTCTCGCTGTCGAAGGATGGATATGAGAGACTGGTGGCACCGTCGCGGGGGCAGGCCGTCTACCTGACCTCCGGGGAGTCCACGCCCTGGTGCGACGTCACGCCGGCCGTGCACGAGGACACCGGGGCGCGGCTGGAGCTGCGCGGGGCCGAGAAGTACTCCTACGACGAGTGGCTGCCCAGCCTGGACGCGACCTTCGATGTGGCGACGGCTCCACGCGAGGACGCCATCGTGAAGTCCTTCCACCGCGAGGGGCCGGGGGCGGGCCTGGTCATCGTGGTGCCCGGCGTCCTGAGCGAGGAAGGCGCGGACGAGGTGAAGTCGGACCGGGAGTACTGCGCTGCGTCCGTGGCGCTGGCGGAGGACATCCCCGAGGTGCGATTCGGCCGCAGGCCCCAGCGCTTTCCACTCTTCCTGTCGATGGGCATGCGGCCGGGGCTGTTCGATCCGCAGATCCGGGAGGACGAGTACAGAATCGTCGCGCGCCTGGGCTTCAACGGCAGCAATGACCGGCCTGATGAGATGACCAGGCCCCTGGGTCTGAGGTTCGCTCGCGCCCACCTCAGCGCCTGGTACATGAACGAGGGCTGCTACCTGCAACCAGAGGTGGAGCGCATACGCGAGAGGATCGCCGGAGAGGCGGAGAAGTGGCGGGGCGAGACGCCGACGCTGGTGAAGTTCATGGACGAGCCGACGGCGAGGCCGCTGGAGCACGCCGCGTCCTGCGAGGTGTGCGGGCACGAGTTCCGTCGCTGGCTGCGCGACGAGCTCCGCCTTCCGCTGGCCGATCTGGGCGTGGACACCTGGGAGGGCGTCCGTCCGGTAACTGGCGATGAGCGCGACGCCCTCCCCGCGCTCTACTACTACTCGCAGCGCTTCCGAGCGAAGGCCTTCGCGGACTTCCTGCGGCTGCAGACCGAGGAGATCACCAGTGCTTTCGACGGTTCGCCGCCGGCGACCGTGAACTTCAGCGACGGCGCCGTCTACGGCGCCAACATGTACCTGCAGGGCTCGGACTACTTCCATATCTTCGGCACCGGCGCGCTGACCATGGCGTGGAGCGAGGACTGGTCGAACATCGCCTCCACCTACCAGTGTTGCGGCTACAACGTGGACCTGCTCCGCGCCGCGACCCGAGCGCGCGGGCAACAGATCGGCATGTACGTCGTCACCAGCTACGGGCGGACGCCGCTGGATGTCAAGCTCAAGGCCTACAGCAGCCTGGGGCGCGGCGCGAAGATACTGCACAGCTTCTCCTACGGCCCCTACTACACCGGCCACGAGCCGGGCTGGTACATGAACGAGGCGATGTACCATCCGGTGGCGGAGCTGTGCCGTGAGGTGGGCGCCGCCGAGGACCTGCTGATGGACGCCGGGCGCGTCCCATCCGAGGTGGCCTTCCTCTACTCGACCACGTCCGACATCTGGACCGTCGGGGAGACGCACCTCTACGGGCACGATCGCATGCACAGCTATCTGGCGCTGACTCACGCGCAGGTGCCCGTGGACTTCCTCAGCGAGGAGGACGTGGCCGCCGGGCGGCTGAAGAGCTACAGGGCGCTCTACATCTTCGGGCCGAACCTCCACAGCTCCGCGGCGGAGCCCATCGCGCGGTGGGTCACCAGCGGCGGCACGCTCTACATGTCCCCCGGAGCCGCCGTCGCGGACGAGTACAACCGCCCGTTGAGACCGCTGGATGACGCGCTGGGTCTGGTACGTGGCGAGGTCGAGATGCTGCAGAACCACACCGGGCCGGGCAGGTATCTGCGCGGCCTCCAGCCGCAGGGCAGCGTGAGCTTCGCGGGCGGCGAGATGGACGTGCTGGGCATGCGGCAGGCCGTGGTGATGAAGCCGTCGGTCAGGGTCTCCCTGGCCTGCCTGACTGATGATGGCAGGCCGCTGCACGCGCGAGTCAACCGTGGCGAGGGCGCGGTCTTCGTTGCGGGGTTCATGCCCGGCCTCAGCTACATCCGCAAGGCCCCCGTGGCTCGCGACGCCGCGGGCTCGCCGGCGCCCGATCCGGATGACTTGCTGGAGTGGGCCACGCGCGGAAGCTGGTCGAATCTGGAGCCCGAAGAGTTGAGCTACAACCCCTGGGAGTACCCTGAGCCCGAGCGCGAGTACTTGCTGGAGCCGGTCCGCCACGCTGACGTGAAGAAGCCGGTGACGCTCAGCGAACGGCTCGTGGAGAGCTTCTACCTGGAGGGTGATGCCGGGGCCGTGGTGACGCTCGCCAACTACAGCCTCCGGCCGATCGAAGAGCTGACGGTGTCGGTGCGCACGGACCGGGACCCGAAGCGGATGGAGAGCGTGCGCCACGGGAGGCTGCGGTACACGCGGCAGGGCACCGCCATCACGGTTCGCCTCCCGCTGCTCGACACTGATATGCTGAAGATGTACTGGTAGCAGCGTGAGCGGCGCACGCTACACCGACTCGACAGGGGCCATCTCTCCGGTCTCGTCCGAGCGCATGCAGGCCAGAGCCGCCCGGTGCACGCGGCGGCTGACTGCCAGGTCGGCCTGAGGCCGGGAGCCGGAGCGGACGCACTCCAGGAAATCGGCGATGGACTCTCTCATGCCGGCGAAGCCGTGGATCGGCTGAGCGCACGGCACCGAGACCTCCCGCCAGTCCTCGCCTCTCCGGCGCCAGCGGCACACGCCCGTCCAGATGTCGGCGTGCAGCTCCCCCTCCGTGCCCGTGATCCGCACCGCG
Source organism: Armatimonadota bacterium (assembly GCA_034722055.1). Lineage (GTDB taxonomy): Bacteria > Armatimonadota > Zipacnadia > Zipacnadales > UBA5352 > JAYENL01. The sequence continues at coordinate 9,718 of JAYENL010000264.1, read as the reverse complement.
GTCTCCTGCTCCACCGGCGCGACCATGGACATCTGGAACTGGCCCAGATTCCCGCCGGGATACTCCAGCGTCGCCCAGCCGTAGTCCATCAGATCCCCGTTCATGGCCCGGCCGCCGATGACGCCGGCTCGAACCGGGGCGCTCCCGAGCACCCTGTCGATCACGTCCACGTACCAGCAGCCCAGCCACAGGAAGAAGCCCTGGTCCTCCGCCTCCTCCCGCCACTGCAGCCCCCCGTAGCCCCAGCCGCACCACAGGCTCACCTGGACCATCAGCGCCTCGCCCAGATCACCGGAGGCGGCCCTCTCCGCCACGAAGCCCATGACCGGCGTGTAGCGCAGCTCCAGGTCGGTCTGGACGATGGTGTCGGCGGCTGAGGCCACATCCACGACGCGGCTGATCTCCTCCGCATCGAAGCCCAGCGGCGGCTCAACGAAGACATGCTTGCCCGCGGAGACGGCCGCCTCCACGGCCTCCGCGTGCAGGCGGTTGGGCAGGGCGATCATCACCGCCTCCACGCTGGAATCGTCGGCCAGATCGCCGAGGTCTCGGTGCTCGGCGATATTGGTGCCGAACTGCTCGCGCGCGAAGGCGAAGGTCCCCTCGCTGCGCGCCGAGACCGCTACGACCCTCGCCGCGGGATGGTCCTTCAGGATCGGTGTGTACGCCTCGCGGCCCCAGTGTCCCAGGCCCATCAGCCCGAGGTTGACTCTCTCCATGCCTCCTCCTTCCGCCGCCGGGCAGCTCATCTGGGCAACCCTGGACGGCCCTGCCACCCGCCGGTCTCTGCGCTACCGCTCGTCCTCGACCGCCGGCTGTGGCTCGTATCGCACCTGCCAGTCGATCAGCGCCGCCAGGTTGGCCCAGCGTCCGCCCTCCCTGACGACCGCGCGCAGGGCGTCGGTCCATACCGGCTGGAAGTGATCGTCCGCGCCATCGGTCTTGTCCGCCAGCGTCACCCACTCCCCGTCCTCGCCGCGGCGCTGCAGGCTCCAGTCCCGGGGCGTATACTGGCTTCGCGAGAAGCGGTAGTGACACATGCCGATGAGCTGCGGTCGCGCCCAGGTGAGCTGCACCCAGCCGGGATGCTCTTCGTCCCACTTCAGGCTCCACGACACCATTCCGTCCCGGATGGTCGCATCCCCGTTGCTGCTGGTAACCTCGGCGAAGTCCGCCAGATCGATGCTCCGCGGATCCGGCAGCACCCGCTCATCGGCCACGATGCCGTCCGCCAGGGCAGACGCGAGGACCGTGTGGCGGCCTCCCTCAGTCGCCTCGACGAGATCAACCGCTGCGCCCTCATCCAGCGGCCGGTGGCGAGTGACGCGACCGCCCGGGCCGACGCGCCTGAGCACGAGCTCGTGGCCGGGGGCCCGAAGGTCGAACCAGATGCCCTCCTGGCTGAGCTCGACCATCCGCGGGAGCCGCCCCACGACCGTGACGTCGCGGGGGTCAAGCTCAAGCGCCAGCATGTCCGTGTCGCGCACTCGGCGGGTGGGGACATCGCGATGCTGCCACAGGTCCATGAGGTGGGCGCCCTCGCGGTGCGGCAGCGCCAGCAGTTCGCCCGCCACCGGGTAGCTGTTCGTGTTGCAGACGGTGACGATCTCCTTCCGGCCCTCGCCGAACTGGTTGGCGAAGACCCCGTGGTGCCGGGTGGGCAGCATGGGGGTCAGCGCACCGGCCGAGAAGGCATCGCAGTGATCGCGGTAGAGCCCCGTCATGCGATCCTGCAGCGGCCGATTCGGCGCCGGCCCGCGGCCGTGGGAGCAGAATCCGTTGCCGTTGAACAGGATGCGCTTGAGCTGCCATGCCCGGTCCTGAGGCTCCCCGGCGCGGATGTCGAAGAACTTGAAGTCCGGGTGCGCGAACCTCACCCAGTGGATGGGAGTGCTGTACCACTCGGGATGGTGATAGGCGTCGCGGCAGCCGTAGTCCTGGACGCCGTCGAGGACCGTGAAGAGCTGGTCCACGGCCGGGCCCTCGGTGACCAGCGGCGTCCCCGGCTTCACCTCGCGTAGCGCGCCCCGCACGTGGGCCAGCAGCCGCCTGGTGCTCTCGATGCCGCGATACCGCGGCGGGTGCTCGTGATGGGTGTTCTCGCACACGTACTTGTCGAGCGTCCCGAAGCCCAGCTCATCGAGGTAGATGACGTCGAAGTCCAGCTCACGGACGATGCGCGTGGTGACCTCCGCCAGCCACTGGTGCCAGCCGGTCGCGGATGGACACATGGCCATGTTGCCGAAGGCCACCACGTTCTTGCCGCCACGCTTCTGCCCCCACTGTTCGCCATGTTCCTGATAGACTCGCGTGGTCTCGTGCGCGATGTAGCCCTCCACGTAGTGGCTGCTGCGCACGCCGCGGGCGTGCAGCTCTCCGACCAGCCGCCGCAGGGCCTCCACGCCCCAGTCCTCCCGGAAGCCGTAGGCGCCGTTACGGTGTTCGGCCTGCACCATGTAGTGCAGCAGGTCGAAGTCATCGCCGGCCAGCGACTGCAGCACCTCCTCGGGGCCGGCGTCCTCGAAGATGCGCACGCAGCGGTAGTTGAAGGCCTGGCGGAACCAGGGCGTCCTCGACGCGCAGCACCAGCTCTCCGCCCAGCCACGATAGCGGCGAATCGCCTCCTGAATGCCATCGCGCGTCAGGCCCAGGGCCACCGGCGGCAGCTCGTGAAGCTCTCCAGATGCAAGCTGGACGCTCCTGGACTGAATCGCCATTCCCACGCCGGGGATGTCGGCCAGCTCGCCCCAGTTCTGGAAGCCGTACTCGTCGTGCAGGACATCGGCCTCGCGGCCTGGAACGCGCTTGACAAGCTCGAAGCTCCGCCGGCGGATGTCGGTATCCTTGTTGATCGCGTAGAGCCCGAGCCCATCGGCGGCGAAGCAGCCCATCAGTTGCAGCCGCACGTACTGCCCGTAGTTCGAGGCCAGGTCGGCGGGGCGGTTGCTGTAGATGCCGCTGCTGCGCGGATGGAAGTACCACACGCGGTCAGCAGCCACGCTGGCCAGCAGGCCCTCCAGCACCGGCCACACCAGGTGCGCCTCGGTCGCCTCGGGAGATCGCAGCGCCAGGGACAGCTCCAGCTCGTCGGCGCCGGACCGCGACCACCGCAGCCGCGCCTGCAGCCCGCTGCGCTCGTGGCGCGCCAGGACCTGCCCCGAGGCCGGCGAGCCGTGGGCGGAGACGACCTGCATGGCGGTGGAGTCGATGGCCGTCTCGGCAGCATCGCCCGCGAGCATCACCTGCAAGAGCCTGCGGGGGCGGGAGTGCTCGGCGATCACCGCTGCGCCGTCAGCCGAGCGGGCCTCCATCCGGCTCACGCCCAGGCCGTCCTGCGTGTCGAGCACGATCGCGAGGTGCCGGCCGGCGAGGGTCACCTGCCCCGGCGGAGGCGCTGGCTCTGCGATGGCGCAGACCAGCAGCGCCGCCAGCACGGCGCCGACGCACCTCCACCGGCCCTCCACTGATACGTGCATCACGAGCGGTCTCCCTCCGCGCCTGCGCTGGTCCGCCGCAGCTTTGACGTCTTGACCGCCGCGTGGGGGGATTCCTGCGACGATGCCGACCGCTCGGGCGTCCAGTGGCTCCGCTCGTGGCTGTCTCGAGAGCCTCTCACTGCAGCCCCATAACGCGCGCGCACGCATGGCGAGGAGCCGGGCGCGCCCTGTGCGGACGCGCCCGGCTGGATGCGCAGTCGTGACCCGAGCGTGAAGTCTGACTACGGCAGATGCGGCTTGTTGTCCACGTACCAGTGATGGTTGGCGTCGGCCGAGCGCAGGTACGAGAAGCTCAGCCACTTGGCGTGTCCGTCCATGAAGGAGACGTTGCAGCCTTCATTGTGCCGCGGGTTGGGCCAGGCGCCGGAGTTGTGGATCTGGACAGTGTCGCGGATGGTGTATCCGTAGGTTGACGGATGGTAGAAGCGGCTGTCGGCCATCCAGATGCACTCGGCCGGGGCGCGGATGCCGGCGATTTTGCGCAGACCGTAGCTCCATGCCCGCCCGGGGCCCTGGTGCTCAGGCACTCTGTCCCAGCCGTAGCTGGTGTTGTAGCCGAAGGCCATGCGGCGGTCGGCGGCGCCCGTGTCGGGGTTGATTCCGTTCGTCCATTGGATAGCGTACTTGTCGGAGGGGCAGTTGAAGATCTGCTCGTTCTTGATGTAGGGATACAGCAGGTGGGCCCAAATAGTCTGCGGGTAACCACACCACGTCCCCACAATGGACTCGTCATAGTCCGCTGAGTACATGGTGAATGCCAGGCCAACTTGCTTCACGTTCGACAGGCACGCGGTCGAACGTGCCTTCTCCCGGGCCCGAGAGAACACCGGGGAAACTGACTACGACGACACCATGCCCCTGACCTGCATGCCCCACGCCGGGACACCGGGCCGTATCTATGGGGACCGCCGCTACGTCCACGAGCTGCTGCTGCCCTACATGAAGAATGACGACCTGTGGCTGTGTCCCAGCGATGCCTCCCCTGCCGCCTATGGCTACGGCGGCGCGGACTACGCGAACCGTCTGTTCATGTCTTACGGTTGGAACTGCACGCCGCCTCTGCGCATGCCCGATACGTCATGGACCACCTGTGGGCTGGGCGCGGCAAAGCTGGCCGCGATCCAGTCGCCCTCCGAGAAGGTGGCCTGGACCGACGTCGCCGGGATCTTCTGCAGCGGGCTCACACCCAACCTGTTCACATCTGACTCCAAAGGGTATGGCGATGAGGTCTGCAGGGCTGGCTACTATCGCCACAATGAGTGGGTCAACGCCAACTACTGTGATGGGCATGCCAAGGCCGCCAAGGCTGCCGCAGTCGGTCCGCCCTGGCCGGCCTTCGTCACCGACCTGTGGAAGTGGCGGTACGACGCCACCGAGGCCGACAGGTAGACGGAACACGCATGTGACTCGCAGCTACGCCCGGCGCTCGCCGCTGTTTGGCGAGCGCCGGACTGTTCTATTCCGCCTCGCCACACGCGGCGAGGGTGACTCTGCTGCTGTGCCGACGCCCTGCGGCGAGAGCTGATCCCGCAGAAGGCCTGGCACGTGCTGGACAACGGCTATGACGGCATCGACGGGCACGAGGCGGCCGACTTCGAGGGCGGGAGGATGGTCTTTCCACAGTGCCTGCGAGGCGTCGGTCCCGGTGCATTTGCTCCGGATGACACCGCTGCACGGGCCTCCGCGTCCGATGTACACACGAGTTCCAAGCTGACGTGCACCACGAGGAGATCCAGCGATGAGAGAGGTCATCATAATGGCCACGGTGGCGGTTCCGCTGTGTCTGATGCTCGCGTCCGGGGCTGAGGGTCAACAGGAGCCTGAGGTCTGGGTGCATCCCGACTGCGAGCGGCTCCCCATCGACAGGATCGGGCCTATCGTCGAGCTGGGCGATGGGCGGCTGATGATGGTGCAGGGCAACGCCTCCATCACCAGCGAGGACGACGGCGCGAGCTGGTCTCAGCCGCAGCCGATCTACCAGGGCGAGCCGCCCGGCGTGCCCAGCACCGGCCAGCTCATCCGCACCAGCGACGGCGTGCTCATCCTCGTCTACATGGACGCCAGCACCAAGCAGTGGCGCTGGAACGACGAGAAGGGCGGGCCTGATGTGGCGGAGCTTGACGTCTGGTCGATTCGCAGCACCGATGACGGGAGGACATGGACCGACCGGCAGAAGCTGCTGGACGGCTGGTGCGGCGCGGTGATGGACATCATCGAGACCACGGACGGCGAGGTCGTGGTCCCGGTGCAGGACCTGCTGCTGCATCCCGCACGCCACGCCCAGTACACCTACACCACCAGCGACAACGGTCAGTCCTGGGTGCGCAGCAATGTCATCGACATCGGCGGCCACGGCCATCACGACGGCGGCTGTGAGGGCACGCTGACCGAGCTCTCCGACGGCCGTCTCTACATGCTCCTGCGGACCAACCTGGATCGCTTCTGGGAGGCCCTCTCGGACGATCATCGCTACTGGCGGGAGCTGCGACCCAGCCCCATCACCGCCAGCAGCTCTCCCGGGGGCCTGCAGCGCCTCGCCAGCGGCCGCATCGCGCTGGTCTACAACCGGCTCTACCCGGAGGGCACGGTCAACCAGGATGAGTACCCCCGGCAGGCCGGGCAGTACTCCGAGGTCATGGCAAGCTGGCACCGGGAGGAGCTGTCCATCCGCTTCTCCGAGGATGACTGCAGGACGTGGAGCGATCCGGTGGTGATCATGCGCAAGCAGGGCGCCTGGGTCTCCTACCCGCGCGTTTTCGAGCGGCGCCCCGGCGAGCTGTGGATCACCTGCAGCCAGCTCAAGCCCATCACCTGGGTCAGGCTCATGGAGGACGACTTCGTCGCCCGCGAGCGGCAGTGAACCGGCAGGCCGTCATCCGTGGAGGCCGCATCCTCAGCGACAGCGCCGTGGAGCCACTCCTCGGCGAGCCCTGGCGGCGGACCGGGGACTCCGGCCGCGCACCTGAAGCCATCCGAGGAAGGTGGCCGGGCCGGGCGGGGGGAACAGCGGCCTCCGACCGCGGGCAGTGACCAGGCTGCGAACGGGCGGAGAGAGGCCATGAGCGAGGAGAGCGGCAGGGAGGACCAGGAGAGTCCGGAACCGCCTCACATGGGGCTGGACGCCGACGACGGGGTGCAGGGGGCGGGTGAGAGTGCCGGACAGGTGGACCTGGAGCGGCCGCTGCAGACGCGCAACGCCGCCATCTTCGCGGCAACGGTGTCACTGATCTACCTCGCCGCACCGGTCCTGTACATCGGCTTCACGCAGGCGGCCCTGCTGGAGCGCCTGGGGGCCTCCAAGACCGTAGCGAATCTCCCCAGCACCGCCTATCTGAGCATGGCGCCGATGACGGTGATAGCCGCCTGGCTGATCCCCCAGGCCCGGCTGCTGCGCAAGGCCATCGCGGTGAGCTTCTTCGCCACCGCCGCCGTGGGTGGCGTCGTCGCCGCAGTGCTGGTGCTGCCCGGGGCGAAGTGGGACGGGCTGCGCATCGCCTCCCTGCTCGTTCACGCCATCGTGGTGGGCATCGCCAATGGCGTCATCTGGTCCTTCAACTGGGAGGCGCTCGCCCGGGGAGTGTCCGAGGGCCGGCGCGGCACGGCCCTGACCCTGGCCTACGGCGTGGGCCCGGTCTTCGCCGTCATCGGCTCGCTGGGCTCGCAGCTTGTCCTCACCAACGAGGTCTTCCGCTGGACTCCGGCCCTCTGGCGGCCGATCTCCTACCCGTGGAGCTTCGCGCTGCTGTTCGGCGCCAGCCTCCCGATGATGGCCCTGGCGGGCTACCTCGCCCTGCTCTACATCATCCCCATCCCCCGGCGCGACGCCCAGCGGCAGCCATTCAGGCAGGGCGTCCTGGGTGGCTTGGGGCGCTTCGTGGGCTACCGGCTCATCATCGTCGCCTGCCTGGGCTACCTGGTGGTCTACTCCGCCCACATGGTCCAGAACAACATGGTCCTCTACACGCAGGAGGTCGTGAGCCTGCCGTCGGAGACCCTGGTCGGCTATCAGAACGCGCTCCGGTTCGCCTGCAAGGTCATCGGCGGGCTCATCCTGGGCTGGATTCTGGTGCGGACCAGCGCCCTGACGTGCATGGCGATCACCACCGTCCTCGACGCACTGGGCGTGCTGTGGATCCTGTTCGCGCGGGGAATGTCCTTCCTGTTCGCGTTCGGCCTCAACGGCGCCGGGGAGCTGTTCGGGGTCTACTACCCCAACTACATCGTCTCCTGCTCGCCGAAGGCCCACGTGCGACGCAACATGGCCTTCCTGCGGGTCATACAGACGCCGGTGGCGGCGGCGCCGGCGCTGTTCGGCTGGATCGCCGACACCTGGAGCCTGCGGACCAGCTTCTGGGTCTCCCTGGCGGTGATGGCAGCTACGCTCATCTGGATGCTTGTGGCGCTGCCGGCCCACCCCCGGCCCCGGGCCGAGGACCTGGCCGAGGCGGAGCAGGAGAGCCTCGATCCGATCGAGCAGTAGCGGCCCGCGGCGCCGCGGCCATGCCCTGAGGCGGGATGGGCCGGGGTGGAACCTGGGAGGTCCTTCGCTATGCTCTGGACCTCCCACCGCTCGCTTCGCTTGCGGCGGCCCCTCCGTGGTGGCGCCAAGGCCGCCACCGTGACGTGGGGCAATACGCGAACTTGCAGCCACTGAAGGCTACTGCTCGCGGCGCCACCGGCACTGGCCCGTGGTCAGCTCGCGCAGCGTCCGGCGGGTCTCCGCGTCGTAGTTGTTGTAGTCCACGCACTCCAGGCTGATGCCCGCCGCCCCCTCCTCCCAGGCCATCAGCGTCAGCCGCCGCGCCACCTCCGCCCGGCTGAGGCCGGTCAGCTCCTGGTAGGCGGGCATCCC
>JAYENL010000264.1:0-1269 GCA_034722055.1 Armatimonadota bacterium | reverse complement strand
CGTAGTTGTTGTAGTCCACGCACTCCAGGCTGATGCCCGCCGCCCCCTCCTCCCAGGCCATCAGCGTCAGCCGCCGCGCCACCTCCGCCCGGCTGAGGCCGGTCAGCTCCTGGTAGGCGGGCATCCCCGAGTTGCCCGGGTTGTAGGCGGCCACCGGCCACAGCACGTCGCAGCGGTCGCCGGCGAAGTCGGTGATGGCGCTGCAGATCTCCCGCGTGCTCTCGAAGGGCCGCTCCCGGTCGAAGGGCACGTAGTTGATCACCAGGGTGTCGATGAGCTCCTGCTGAGCCAGAGTGCGCCAGTCCAGGCCGCGCATGATCAGCGGCTCGCTGCCCTCCAGCGTGATGTGCGGCACGCCCACCAGCAGCTCGATATCGCGGTCGGCGGCCTCCAGCCGCTCGCGCACTCGGCGGATGAAGTCCGTGACGTACCCGGACACGTGCCGGCACCACTGCAGGTCGTCGGCGGGCGGAGGCTCGGTCCCATGCTCCTCCCGCCAAGCCTCGACCACCGGCTCCACGTACTCATAGGCCGGACTCCAGCCGCCGCTGCGGCGGGTCTCGATGAACAGGCACTCGATGCCCCGATCGATCAGCTCATCCACGAGATCCAGCTTGTGCCGCACGGTCTCCTCATACGCCAGGCTGCAGCGGCCCCACCACATCTGTCCGTCGCGGGTCCGACCCCAGAGCTGGGGGTGCTCCATGTTCCAGCGCCCGATCGTCCATATCGCGCCGTGCGTCTCCTCGAAGGGCCAGTGCACGCCCGGGCGCAGGGCCCGTCGCCCGCACGACTGCATGGCGTGGGCGAGCAGGTCCGGCTGGGCCTGCCCATAGCGGACCCAGCCGTAGACGTCGCGGGTGTCGGGGATCTCCCGCTTGTCATCCCACGGGGCGTCCTGGTGGTGGCTCTCGACTTTACTCTGGTAACGCATGGTGCTGCCGGCGCAGTTGCGCCACAGGATGGTGGTGACGCCCGTCTCCTGGACGTGCTCGAGGATCTGGTCGCAGCCGTCAGGGGTCTCGGAGTCATAGACCCTGGCGAAGTCGAAGTGGTCCACCCAGGCGGCGACCTCGAAGCGCTCCGCCGCCTGCCCGGTGCCCGCGGCGCAGACCAGCACCATCATCGCCGCGGCGATCGCCGTCAGCTCCTGCATTGTCATCGCGCCTCCTCCTTACGCTTACCCGTCAAGAAAGTCTCGCAGCGTCATCATGCGGCTGCTGTCGCCCGTCGGCACACCGGAGTAGACCTGCAGATCGTGCAGCAGGC
>JAYENL010000263.1:14456-22356 GCA_034722055.1 Armatimonadota bacterium | reverse complement strand
TCGGCGGTCTCGTCGGCCTCGGTGCTCGCCGCCGCTTCGGCGGACTCGGCCTCCTCCGCCTCCCGGGCGGGTTCGGCCCCCGGCTCTTCCTCGTCCTCGACGCCCCCCACAATGGCGCGCGGGTTGGCGACCAAGACGCGGGAGCGGATGATGGGCTGCCTGATGGCCATCTCCCCTCTGATGGCCTCAACGATCTCCCCGTCACCGTAGAAGTAGAGCAGCTTGTAGGTGCCGTGGGTGTATCTGCCGATTCGGTAGGCCAGCCGGCGCGTGCGGAAGTCCCGGGTGCCGACCACCTCGCCATCGGCGGCCTCGACCGCCTCCTCCAGGCTCGTGATCAGCTCCTCGGCTTCGTCATCCGCCAGCGAGGGGTCAATGATGTAGACCGCTTCGTACAGGGTTGGTTCGCTCACTCGAGCTCACCTCCCTCCTTTGGACTCATGGCTACGCGTGCCCATCGCGCAGCAGGAAGGACCGAACGTGCGTGAGCATCCGGTCATATGGGCATTCCAGCAAGTGGGCGAATTATAGCACACCGCCGTCGCGCCGCGCAACCGGCGGTGCCCGGCGCCGTGAATCCGCACTGTCACCTGCGGGCCCCGATCATGGCGACTCGCCGTTGTCGCGCACCCGTTCGCGATGGCGTCGCCCAAACGGCCCACGGACAGGAGCCCCCGTGCCACGGAACGGCGGTCTTGACCGTGCCGTTTGGAGGGGCGGGCCTCCGTTCCCGCCCGGTCGTTGCCGTGCCGTATGGAGGGGCCGGACCACTGTCCGGCCCGCCGTTCCATGGTCGCTGTCGGGCTGGAACCCCGACCTACGCGTTGTAGGGCGCGGACCTGTGCCGCGCCCGCCGTTGCTTCGTCGGGCTTCACAGCGTCCTCCGGACGGCCCCCAGGACGTTTGCCCGGCCGTTTGGAGGGGCGGGCCTCCGTTCCCGCCCGGTCGTTGTCTGTCCGTGCCACCGCACAGCGCCGCTTGTCGTTTGGCGGGCTCAGAAGAAGGTCAGACCCTCCGCGATGGCGGCGAAGTCCGTCGAGGCCGCGTCGCGGAGGTCCTCCGTGGTCGCCATGCTCAGCACCCACAGCAGCTCCCCGCGCACCGCGAAGACCGTCTGGCAGTAGACCCCGCCGTCGGAGGAGAGCGTCCGCGCCCTCTGCACCTCCTGGCCCAGGGCCGGGCCTACCACCGGCGCGCGGATGATCTCCTCCTGGAAGCTCCCCTCCCAGTACAGGTCCACCAGCCGCTCCAGGCTGACTCCGGCCGGGACGCGCACGGCCCGCAGGTGCACCAGCATGGGCTGGAAGCGGTGCTGCGCCAGCAGCGCCGACGGGTCGGCCGGCCCCGTGAAATACCAGCAGGCCGGCAGCGCCAGCCGCACGCCCAGCTCCGAGTCCACGTAGGTGCGCTCCCCGCAGACTCCGGCCAGCGCCGGCCCCCGCAGGTCCTCCGGCGCCGTCCCCGCCAGCGCGAAGGCCCGCTCGGTCATCTCGGTCATCAGGTCCGCGTGGGTGGCCACCAGCCTGCGCTGCATCTCCGAGAGCTGCCACTCGTACTCCGCCACCTCCGCGCACATCTCCATGCCCACGGCCCGGTACGCCGCGGGCAGCGCCCGCCGGGCCAGCCGGTTGCCAGGATCGTGCTCCAGCGCCGACTGCAGCCGTGCCAGCGCCTCCTCGTGGTGCCCCTTGCTCGTGAGGATCTCGGCCGCCCGGGCGTAGGCCACCGACGCCGCCGGGTCGTCGCCGCGGCGCGCCAGCGTGCTGGCCAGACGCACCTGATAGGACGCGTTGAGGTGGTCGAGCTGCGTCGCCTGATTCAGCAGCCGCACGGCCTCCTCGAGCTTCCCCAGCGCCAGCGGCACCTGCGCCCGCATGTACACCTCGTAGGCCTTCGCGGCCCGGTAGCGGTAGATGGCGCTGCGCTCGTCGGGCAATTCGCACAGGCAGGTGCGCGTCTCCCGGGGCACGTCCTCGTAGACCGCCAGCATGTTCACCAGCGAGCGCGCGGGCCTCACGATGGCCGAGCCGCGGTAGTACATCCCGGTGGAGCTGCCGCCGTCGAGGTTGATGGCCTCGATGCACCCCAGCGAGCGCATGATCTTGGCCAGCTCCCACAGGCTCACCTGCTCCCGGGTGACCACCATCAGCAGCTTGTTCATGGGCGTGAGCCCCACCGCCGTGCGGCTGGCCCGGCCCAGCACGTGCGGGTCCTGGAAGTGCTCGTGGCGCGGCGCCAGCGCCACCTCCCCCCGCTCCACCAGCAGCGGCCCGCAGGCCAGCACGCTCTCGAACGGCCCCCAGTCCCATCTGCGACCGTAGGGCAGGCGCTCGAAGGCCACCTCGTTCTCGGGCGTGAGGGCGATGGCGCTGCCCATGCCGCCGAAGTACTCCAGCCGCCCGTCGATGACGATGTCACCCACGGGAAGCAGCGTGGTCTTGGAAAAGAACGTGCCGGTGACGGCGGCTGAGGGCTGCTCCCGGCGGCACAGGCTCATCATCGGCTCCGCGCCGCCGGGGAAGCGCAGCGACAGGATGGGAGTGACCTTGACCTTCGGGCTGCCGAGGTTGATCTGCACGACGTGGCAGCCGAAGCCGTTCACGAACTCCACGCGGTAGCCGACGGCTCTGGCCTCCGAGAGGCCCGGAAGCGCGAGCAGCGCAGTCATGACCAGCACTGCGAGGCTGGCTCCGCGCGCTGACATCAGCCGGGCGAACCGCCACCAGGGCACCTCAGGCCTCCGCTGCTGCGATGATGGTTCCTCCACTGGTTCTGACGAATCTGCAATAACTCTGGTTTGTGTATTTCCCGTGCCAGAAGGCTATCAGCCCTCTGGAGAGACGCCGCCCCAGGCGAGGTCGGCGGCCTCCTGCTGCGGCTCGTCCCTCCCGCCGATCGCGACACCCAGGCAGTCGCCGATACGGTTGCGGGCTCGGAGCGCGGCGTCGGCACCATCGCCCGAGGTGTCGTCCCTGACGACGTAGCGGATCCCGCTGGCCTCGGCGGCAGCCATCTGCCGCGCCGCCGCCTCCGAGTGCGTGTCTGGAAGCAGACACGCCACGATCTCCCGCGGCCACCGCTCCATCTCGCCGGACGGCAGAGGCTTGCACTCCCCGCCCCCATCGCTGAGAAAGTCCGAGCAGGTATACGCGGGCACCAGGACCGTCATCTCCTCTGCCGCCTCGCGTCCCGCCGCAAGGACGGGATCTGTCCAGTCCAGGCTGCCGGACAGCGGCTCCCGGTCCCGCCACGGGTCGATGCCTACCAGATTCGCGTGCAGGCGAGTTTGAATGTCAGCCATGACCGCGGTGGGGCGGACGGGGCAGGTGGCCGGTATGCCGATGATCGGCTCGATACCGACGTCGCGCAGCGCCGCCACCACAGCCGCATCACCGGAGGGTTGTTCGCCGGCGCTATAGGCGACCAGCGCCATGTTCAGCTTCAGCCTCGCCAGTCGCCTGGCCGCGTTGCCTGCCCTCCCGCCGCCCAGCAGGTCACCGTCGATTCCGATGCGCCACGGCAGCGCCGGCTGGTCCCGCACGTCCACCGCCAGGATACGCGCCCCGCCGTCCGGCTGGGGGCGAAGCAGGTCGATGAGGGTCATCATCCCCCAGAAGGCGCCCCGCTCGGCCGGGGCGTCGATACGCACGCCCTCCTCCGACACCCGCAGGTGGTAGGACTCGCGCGCCGGCCACTGCGTGGTCTCCGGCTGCGGGACGGACACCGAGACGGCGGCCGCCACGCGCTCGGCGGGCCCGCCCGTCAGGTCCTCGATGGCCTCCTGCAGCATCTCGGCGGCCTGCGGCAGGACGCTGGGCTCGAAATCCGCATTCACCCGCAGGCCGTCACCAACCTCCAGGACCAGGTCGTGTGCGGAGAAGTCCGCTTCGACTGCGGCCTGCCGCGTCTCCACGGGAGGTCCGATGCTCACGCGGTCGATGGAGGCTCTCGCCCCCCTCCGGCCCACGAGCCTCACCATCAGCTCCGCGGGCCCGCCCGGGCCGGTGTCGAAGCTCTGGGCCATCTCACCGCGCTCGATGCCATCCACCACCACCTCGCACAGGAGGAGGCCGTCGGTGCGCCGCACCAGGGAGGCCACCACCGCCGAGCCCTCGTCGGACCAGGAGGTGGCCAGGATGCGGAGGCTGAGGCTGCGGCCCGGCGGCAGGTCCACCGTCTGCAGGACCCCGCCGTCGCCGTCCTCGCGGAGCTGCAGGTAGAGGCTGTGCCCGCCGCCCTCCGTGGCCCGCCGGAGCATCCGGAAGGAGCCCGGCAGCGGCCGCCAGTGGTCGGCGTAGGTGTATCCGCCGCTCTCGAAGCAGGGGTTGGTCACCAGCCCCAGCGAGCGCAGCGGCTGCCCGGCCCCCACGAAGACCTCCGCGCCAGCCGTCACAGACAGCGCGGCCAGCCCCGGGATGAGCATCACTCTCAGTCGCACCATGCCACCGCCCGCCTTCGGCGCGACGTCAGTAGGACTGCCCCGCCTCCTGCCAGCCGTCGGCGCTGACCACCTTCCAGTCACGGCCCTCCTTGCGCAGATGCCCCACGACGGTGAGGTGCTGCGTCTCGCCCACGGCGGCGCTGCCATCGAGTGCGTAGTCCACCTCCGCCACGAAGGTGGCACGGTCGCCCTTAATCTCCGGGTCGGCGACATCCACCGACAGGTCCACGGTCCTGGGATCCCGCGCTCCCGCCAGCACCAGCCGCCGGACCATCCGCCGCGTGTAGCCCCGCTCGTCCTCATAGTCCTCGGAGATGTGCTGCATGAGGCCGGAGACGTCCTTCTGCTCCACCGCGCGCTCCACGTCGGCGATGAGGCGCAGGATCTGCACGCGGTCGCTGACCGCCTCCGGCCGAAGGAACAGCCAGTAGCCTGCGCCCGCCGCCACCAGCACCAGCAGCCCCAGAACCCACAGAGTCCGCCGCATAATCCACCTCCCATGCGCTACACGTAGCTTCCCTGCCCGGCAGCCACCTTCCTGCCGGCCCGTCTGTAAGCGAGTTTGCGCGCCTTTGGGCAGCGCAGTTACAGTGGCGCGTGCATGCCGTAGACAGCGGCGCGCTGCCTTGCCCGCCAACCGTTGTCGTAGGCCGTCCCCCTCGCCGCCCTCACGCCTTATCGGCCGGCCACATCACGTAGTCCCTCTCGCGCAGGAAGCGAACCAGCCCCCGGGTGTCGCAGACCTCCGGCACCACCGCCTCGTCTACCCGGTGGTGCCGCCACAGGCCCTTGTAGGAGTCTCGCAGCCTGATCCCGCCGGCGCGCTCGAAGCACTCCTTCTGCGACGTGATCTCCGAGATGTCCCGCAGCGCCGGCAGCATCTCCGGCATGAAGCAGGCGAAGCTGACCGGCCCCTCCGCCCGCCGCAGCACGTGGGCCAGGACGTCGTGCGGCCGGCCTCTCCAGCCGATCTCCCCCACCGCGTCGCCCTCCATGCGGAAGTAGCCGATGGCCTCCCCGGCCCGCTCCAGGATGCGGTAGTCCGGCGTCTCCCCCCACGGCGTCGGCGAGAGCACGCGCTTGCGCCAGTAAGCGTCCGTGCGCACGGTCGGCCCGGTCAGCTCCCCGCACAGCTCGCTGTAGATCGCCGACAGCACCGGGATGTCCCGCTCGGGGTCCGCGCGGCGCTCGGTCAGTCCCTGCCCCGCCTCCCGGCGCACCCCCAGGTCGGCGATGAGGTCGAAGGAGCTCAGCATGCGCCAGCCGCTGCCCCCGTAGATCTCCTCGCGGCCGTACAGGAACGACCACTCCCAGCCCTGCGCCGCCATCCACTCCGCCGCCTCCACCAGCACCTGTCGGATGTAGCCCTGCCGCCGGTGGTCCGGGTGCGTGCAGACGCTGCCAATGCACGCGGCGTCCACCCGCCGGCCGGCCACATAGGTCGGCCGGTGGTAGCAGCTCACGCTGGCCACCAGCCTGCCGTCCACCTCCATCACGCGCGTCTGCTCCGGCCGGTAGTAGGGGTCGCGCTCGATGCTCCGCAGCCACCAGTCGCGATGCGTGAGCATGGAGCCCTGGGGCAGCTCCTTCCCGTGGCTGTAGGAGACGTAGACCAGCTCGGCGTGCTCGTCGTAGTCATTCTCGCGCAGGGGCCTGATGGTCATGGCAGGACCTCCCTGGAGTGCTGGGCGTGTGCCCGCCAGGTTCATCAGCCTCGGCCGCGGCTCCTGCCCGCGCCGGGTGCCTTCCCCGGATTGCCGGCTGCGGCCGGAGCGCCCTGGACCCAGATGGTCCAGATGGTATTGGGGCGCGGGGAGGAGCTGTGGCTGCGGGGAGAGGCGCGCAAGCGCCTCCGGGCGCCCCCGCCCGCGCGTTTCGACCACACTACGGCTCCGCACCCGCCCCACCCGCCTCCGTTGACCGTCCGCCCCAGCGCACGATATAATACCCCGCGAGCGGCTGCGTGAGGTCCGGAGGAGTTCCGGGGCGCGACGCGCCCCGGCGGGAGGGTTGACGGTGAGCGACACCATACGCACCGAGTGCTTCGATGAGACGCCCACCCGGGTGGTCTCCGGTGAGGGTGCCCTTGGCAGCAGCCCGGCCTGCCTCGCAGGCATGGGCATCACCAGGGCCCTGATCGTCTGCGGCGAGAACGTCGCGAAGCTCCCGCAGATCGACGAGTTCATCGAGGCCTGCGAGGGCTGCATCGAGATCGAGGTCTTCTCGGGCACCGAGCCCGATCCCACCGATGAGAACGTGGTTGCGGGCGGGGCCGCCGGCCGCCGGTTCGGCGCCGAGGGCGTCATCGGCATCGGTGGAGGCTCGTCGATGGACTGCGCCAAGGCCGTCGCCGCACAGGTCGGCGCCGAGGGCTGGATCGCCGAGCAGGACCGTCCCGGCGAGCCCACGCAGATCGACCATGAGGCGCTGCCTATCGTCTGTGTGCCCACCACCGCCGGCACCGGCTCCGAGGTCAACCCCTTCTCCGTCATCACCTTCACCCAGACCGAGCGCAAGCTGGTGCTCAACCACGAGGCGCTGTATCCGCGCTGCGCGGTGCTCGACCCCACGCTGCTGACCAGCGCGCCCAGGCGCGTCCGGGTGGGGGCGGGCCTTGACGCGCTCACGCACGCCGTGGAGTCCTTCGTGAGCACCCGCGCCGACCAGAGCACGCGCAAGTGGGCGGGACAGACCATCCAGGGCGTGGCGAAGTTCCTTCCCAGGGCCGCGGAGGACCCCGAGGACATGCAGGCCCAGGCCGGCATGCAGCGCGCCGCCATGGTCGCCAGCCTGTCCTTCGCGCAGACCCGGCTGGGCATCGTGCACGCCATGGCGCTGCCGCTCTCTGCGCTCTTCGGCGTCCCCCACGGCATCGCCAACGCCGTGCTGCTGCCCCATGGAATGCGCTACAACTGCCCGGCCGATCCGGAGGGCTTCGCGGAGATCGCGGGGCTGCTGGGCGAGGATGTCGAGGGCCTCTCGCCCGAGGCCGCGGCCGCACTGGCGCCCCAGGCGGTCGAGCGGCTCGCTGCCGAGGTCGATGCCCCCACCACCATGGGTGAGGTGGGCGTGGAGGCGTCCGCCATCCAGCGCATGGCCGATGACGCCATGCAGTCCGCGCATGTGCACGTGAACCCCCGCGAGATGTCTCGCGAGGACGTCATCGCGGTCTACGAGGCGGCCATGTAGCCGTTGCCTCCCGTTCGCCTGATCGCGATCTGACAACACGGATGTGGCCTTGACTTGCGCCGCATCTGCATAGATGCCGTTGTGGCGCTGGCGCCCTGGAGACCTCTGGTCTCACGGGGGCGGGCCGCAGGCCCGCTGTCGTTGTCGTTCGCCGTATGGAGGGGCCGGACCACTGTCCGGCCCGCCGTTGATGCCCTATTGCTCTGCGGAGGCGCGGCGCACCTGCGCCGCCCGCCTTTGACGCCGTTGTCCGTCGTTGTTTCCCTGCCG
>JAYENL010000263.1:0-14356 GCA_034722055.1 Armatimonadota bacterium | reverse complement strand
GTCGTTCGCCGTATGGAGGGGCCGGACCACTGTCCGGCCCGCCGTTGATGCCCTATTGCTCTGCGGAGGCGCGGCGCACCTGCGCCGCCCGCCTTTGACGCCGTTGTCCGTCGTTGTTTCCCTGCCGTCCGGCGGGGGAACACGCCGGGTGGACGCACCCGGAGGCGGCGCTATGGCCGCGGAAGAGACGCGCAAGCGTCTCCAGGAGGCCGGCCCAACCCGCCGGCATAGGCCAACAACAGGCGGGCTGGGCAGCCCGCCGCTCCGTACGACACGACGGCAATGCCACGGTCGTTCGCCGTATGGAGGGGCCGGACGACTGTCCGGCCCGCCGTTGATGCCCTATTGCTCTGCGGAGGCGCGGCGTGCCCGCGCCGCCCGCCGTTCATGTCGTTAGTCGTAGCTCGTAGCTCGCAGCTTGTAGCTGGCAGCCGGCAGCCGCACACGCCTGGAACTCGCCGCCGGTGTGGAGGGACATATGGAGCCCGCTCACGTCACTGAGAGCGCGCAGAAGATCATCGACTCCATCGAGACCGTCATCGTGGGCAAGCACGAGGCGGTGGAGCTGACCGTCGCGGGCTTCCTCTCCGGCGGCCACATCCTCATCGAGGACATCCCCGGCGTGGGCAAGACCATGCTGGCCAAGACGCTGGCCAAGTCTGTCGGCGGCTCCTTCAAGCGCGTGCAGTTCACGCCCGACCTGCTGCCCGCCGACGTCACCGGCAGCTCGGTCTTCAACCAGATGGAGAACTGCTTCATCTTCCGCGAGGGGCCGGTCTTCGCGAACGTCGTGCTGGCCGACGAGATCAACCGCGCCACCCCCAAGTCCCAGGCCGCGCTGCTGGAGGCCATGGAGGAGTTCCAGGTCACCGCCGACGGCGTCACCTACGAGCTGCCGCGGCCCTTCTTCGTCATGGCCACCGAGAACCCCATCGAGTACGAGGGCACCTACTCGCTGCCGGAGGCGCAGCTCGACCGCTTCATGATGCGCGTGTCGCTGGGTTATCCCGGCGCCGAGGATGAGGTGGAAATCCTCACCCGCCAGATAAAGGTGCATCCCATCGAGGACGTCACGCCCGTCATCGAGGAGGGCACCGCCGAGCATCTTCAGACGGCGGTGCGCGACGTCTTCCTCGAGGAGTCCCTGAAGCAGTACATCGTGACCATCGTGGGCCGGACCCGGGAGCACCCCGACCTGGACCTGGGGGCCAGCCCCCGGGGGGCGCTGGCTTTGATGCGCTGCTCCCAGGCCCTCGCGGCCATCCGGGGCCGCGACTACGTGCAGCCAGATGATATCAGGCGCGTGGCAGTGCCTGCGCTGGCCCACAGGCTCATCGTCAAGTCCGAGCAGAGCATTCACGGTCTGCAGGCGCAGAAGGTCATCAACGAGGTCCTGCGCAGCGTGCCCGCGCCCACGGCCTGAACGTGGGCCAGTGCGAATGAACGGCGACGAGTGGAGATGCGCCAGATGGACATGCTCAAGCGAGTTCACATCGAGGGTTTCAAGTCCATCCGAGACGCAACCATCGATCTCGCCCCCCTGACCGTGCTTATCGGCGCAAACGGCGCAGGCAAGTCGAACCTAGTCTCGTTCCTGCACATGATGAGCGCAATGGCGCAGGGCGATCTGCATGGCTTCGTCGGCCGGTCTGGCGGGGCGGACAAGCTCCTGCACTTCGGACCCAAGACGACTCAGGAGATAGTCGCTGAGATCGAAACGGGGACCGAGGGCACGCAGTCGACCTCGCACGTGACACTCGATTACAGCGAAGACAACACATTGTGGCCCGTTGAGGCGTGGCGGGAGTGGTACCCGACGTTCTGGGCGGGTTGGCGCACCTACCACTTCCACGACACGGCCGCGAACGCACCCATCCGCCAGTCGCAGTACGTCGAGGACAACAGAGAGCTTGCACCCGATGCCGGGAACCTGGCGGCATATCTGTACATGCTGAAGGCGCGGGAGCCCCGGTACTACGCTCGTATCATCTCGGCCTTCCGACAGGCGGCGCCTTTCTTCGGCGAGTTCGTGCTGGAGCCACGGGAGCTCGACCCCACCAGGATCATGCTCAACTGGCGAGAGCGCGGTCGAGACGTTCTGTTCGGCCCACATCAGCTCTCCGACGGCAGCCTGCGGACCGTCTCGCTGCTCACCCTCCTGCTGCAGCCGGAGGACCGACTGCCATCGCTGATGATCATCGACGAACCAGAGCTCGGCTTGCACCCCTACGTCCTCACGATGGTCGCCGATCTGCTGCGGTCGGTCTCCCGTGTCTGTCAGGTGATCGTAGCCACCCAGTCGCCCCTTCTGGTTGACCACTTTCAGCCGCAGGATGTCGTGGTGGTGGAGCGGGATGAGCAGGGATGCTCCCTGTTCCGCCGGCTGTCGGAGGACGAGCTGTCGGAGTGGCTGGAGGATTACTCGCTGGGCGAGCTGTGGCAGAAGAACGTGATCGGCGGGAGGCCCTGAGGTGGTCCGCCTGAACATCACCGTCGAGGGGCAGACTGAGGAGGCCTTTATCCGCAACACCCTGGCACCATATCTCGGCGAGCGCCGCGTCTTCATCTTCGCTCGCTCAGTCGCCACTTCGCGAGCATCGCGGGGCGGACTGGTCAGCTACCCGAGGGCCAGGCAGGACATCGTGCGCTGGATGCGCCAGGAGTCCGATGCGCGGTTCACGACGATGTTCGACCTCTACGGACTGCCCGACGACTGGCCGGGCCGGGAACTGGCCGCAGCGCAACCCGATCCGCTCGGTCGCGTGCGCGTGATGGAGGATGCCTTCCGGGAGGATATCGGCGACCGCCGGTTCATCCCGCACATCCAGCTCCACGAGTTCGAGGCACTGCTCTTCGTGGATACAAGCAAGTTTGCGGCGCGGCATCCAGACACAGAAGCCATCGCCGAGTTGGAGGCCATAGTCGATGAGGCCAGCAATCCGGAACTGATCAACGACGGCCGCGACACGCATCCGTCGGCGCGGATACATTCTTGCATCCCGAGATACTCGAAGACTGTCGATGGACCGCTGATCGCGGCGGAGATCGGCATCGAGCGGATGAGGGAAAGATGCCCGCACTTCGATGGCTGGGTGGCGAAGCTCATCGCGCTCGCAGAATAGCGGCCGGGGGCGACACGCAAGGCCAGCCGAGGAGGCGCCCTGCCTCCAGCCGCCGGTCCGCTGCCGCGAACCCGTCGTGGGTAGCCTGGCCGATCGTTGCTTTCGTTGTTGCCGTGGCCGTCGGTGTTCGCGTCGTTGCCGTCGTCGTCCTCGCCGTCGCCTTGATTGTCGTTGCTGCCGTTGAGCTTGTAGCTCGTTGCTGATTGCTGAGTGCTGAGTGCTGAGTGCTGACCATGGAATTCGCGAAGAAGCACGTGCTCATAGCCGGCTCGATCTTCCTGCTGCTGGTGGGCCTGGTGCTGGCCATCAGACAGCTTTACATCATGTTTGCGGTGCTGGCCCTGCTGGCGCCGGTCTCGTGGTATCTCTCCCGCGGCACGCTCAGTGCCCTGTCGGTGCGCCGGGAGGCCCCGGGGCTGATGAAGGAGGGCCAGCAGCGGCGGGTGCGTCTGACGGTCGCCAATGAGGGCGTGCGGCGGCGGTACTTCTTCACCGTCCGCGACAGGCTCCCCGACGGCC
This sequence comes from Armatimonadota bacterium, assembly GCA_034722055.1. Taxonomy (GTDB): domain Bacteria; phylum Armatimonadota; class Zipacnadia; order Zipacnadales; family UBA5352; genus JAYENL01. The sequence continues at coordinate 10,715 of JAYENL010000263.1, read as the reverse complement.
TGGAGGCCATCGGCGAGGGCAGCACGCTGGTGCCCAGCCTCGCCGCGGACGAGCAGTTCACCGTGGAGTACGCCCTTCGCGCCCGGCGCCGGGGAGTCTACGAGGTGGGGCCGGCGCTCATGGAGCACTCCGACCTCATCGGCATGTACAGATTCCGCCGCGAGGCCGGGGAGCCCGATGAGCTGGTGGTGCATCCCAGTCCCGAGCGCATCCCGCCGGTGTGGGATCGCGCCATGTCGCTGCGGGCGCCCCAGCAGCCCAGGCGGCGCTTCCGCGACGAGGGCACCGAGTTCTACGGGACCCGCCCCTTCGTGGCCGGCGACGACCTGCGGCGGGTGGACTGGAAGGCCACGGCCCGCCGCGGGCAGCTCATCGTGCGGCAGTATGAGCGGGCCGAGGCCATTGACGCCACCATGATCCTGGACCTGCAGCGGGCCCATCATCGCGGCGAGGGCGCTGACGCCACCGTGGAGCGCGCCGTGAAGCTGGCTGCCTCCGTGGCCGCCCAGCTCCTCGAGCGCGGCAGCAGCGTGGGGCTGGTGGCGGCCGGCGGGCAGGACTGCAGCGTCCCGCCCTCCGCCGACCCCCGCCAGCGCGTCCGTCTTTTCGACGCCCTGGCCCGGGCCCGCGCCGACGGCCGCCAGTCGGTGGCGGAGGTCATCGCCGAGCATCTCCCCTACCTTCCGGCCGGCGGCATGGTCATCATCATCTCACCCCGGCTCGACGGCGAGCCTCTGAGGGTCGTCACCGGTCTGCGCGACCGCGGGTACATAGTCTCCTGGATGGTCGTGGAGGTGCCTGGCGACGCCCGCCTGCGGGCCGATCGCACGCAGCCTCGGGAGCTGGCGGCCCGGCTGGCCGACCGCGGCGCCGACACCTGGCTGCTGGAGTCCAGCGGCGAGCTGGCCGTGGCCATGAGGAGGGTGGGGCGTGGCGGCTGAGCAGGGCTATCTCAGGCGAGTGGGACCGCTGCTGTTGGCCGGCGCTGTGGCCTGCAGCGCCGCCGCCGCCGGGCTCACCGGCGCCGTGGAGGAGCCGGCCTTCGAACTGCTGCTGCACGCAGCGATCATCGTCGGCGTCCTCACCAGCGCCCTCCTGGGCAGCCGCGGGCTCTCCAGCACCATCGTGGGCATCGTGGTCATCGCCGTCGCCGTGGCGGCCATCGCCCAGCGCATGGCGCCGATCCCGCTGGTGGAGATCCTCTTCCCCTCCGAGGTCATCGCCGACGAGGACCTCACCATCGCCACCCTGCTGGCCTGGATGATGGTGGGCTTCTGCTTCATGCTTGCCCGGCGGCAGAACATCCTCTTCCCACTCGTGGCCGCTCTGTCCAGCTTTGCTCTCACGGGTATGGTCAATCTCAACACCGTCATGCTCGTGGACTTCGGCATCTTCATCTTTGCCGTCATCTTCATCTGGGGATATGAGCATCTGCTGAACGTCAGCGAGCGCGCGGAGATGGGCGGTGGACAGCACACCGGCGACTGGCTGGGGATCGCCCGCACCCAGGCCCTGGCCGGCACCATGCTGGTGGCGGTGCTGCTGGCGCTGGGCATCGCTGTGGGCACCGGTCTGCACTTCATCGGCCCCCGCCTGTATGTCGGCCCGGTGAACGTGGCTCGCTACGCCCACTGGGTGCAGCGCTCGCTGCTGGCCTACGGTGGCGTCTTCAACACCTTCCTTGTCGGCCAGGGCCCGGTGAATCTGCCCCCCACCCCCGCCATCAGGGTCCGCTCCGACAGGCCCGCACTGTGGCGCGGCGCGGTCTACGACCGCTACACCGGCTCCGGCTGGACCCGCGAGCTTCGGGGCACCGCCAGGCTGGCCGAGACCGAGGACGGGTGGCTGGAGGTGCCCGGCTGGCAGCGGTGGGCCGGCGAGCCCAACCGCCAGATCGTCACCATGCTCACCACCGAGAGCAAGGTCGTCTATGCCGCCGCCAGACCCGCCAGGGCGCGCATTACCGAGCGCGGCTGGCAGCGCACCCGCATGGACTACAGGCCCGAGCTGGACTCCTACGGCGCGCTTCACACCGATTTCACTACGGCTCCCGGGTCGGAGTTCGAGGTCATCTCCATCATGCCCCCCACCGACCCCCAGGTCCTGCGGGCCACTCCCACCGACTACTCCCGGTTCATCCGCCGCACCTACATCGACCAGATGCAGGTGCAGGCCGAGGCGGCCTTGGCGCCGCTCGTGGAGGAGATCACCGCCGAGGCTCAGACCCCCTACGACAAGGTCATCGCCATCCGCGACTTCCTGGGCAGCTCCTGCGTCTACACCCTGCGGGCGCCCCGCGTCCCCCACGGCAGCGATGTCGCCGCCCACTTCGTCACTCGCGGCCGGCGCGGCGCCTGCGACCTCTTCGCCACCTCCCTGGCCGTCATGTGCCGCCTCGCAGGCGTCCCCGCCCGCATCGCCACCGGCTTCCAGACCGGCGACTGGGATCCCGAGCAGCAGGCCTACGTCGCCCGCCAGCGCGACGCCCACGCCTGGGCCGAGGTTTACTTCCCCACCATCGGGTGGGTCCCGTTCGACGTGGTCGCTGAGCGCTCCGAGGCCGAGAGCCTCTGGGCGCTGCTGCAGAGCGCACAGTGGCGCTACCGCGCGGGGCAGATCCTCGAGAGGGTCTGGACGGCGGCGCTGGTCATCGCAGCCGTCCTGGCCCTGGCCAGCGCCGTGCTCGGCCCGGGCGTGCTGCTGCGCTGGCTGCGGGGACGCACCAGGCGCAAGTCCTCCCGCCAGCGCATGGGGGAGGTCTTCGAGTGGTTCCGCCGAAGGGCCGCGAGGCTGGCGGGCATCCGCCCCGAGCGCTGGCGGACGCCCGCTGAAGTGCAGCGGGAGCTGGCCGACGCCGGCCTGGCCGCCAGCCCCCGGGTCCACCAACGACTCGAGCAATTCACGGAGCGCTTCTACAACCAGCGCTACGGCCGGCAGGACCCCGACGATCAGCAGGTCCGGCAGGTGCGCGCGGAGGCCAGGCGCCTCATCGCCGATCTCCGCCGCGACCTCCGCCAGTTCGGCCGCCAGGACGGGACTGAGACGTGAGCTCACGGCAGGCACAGCTCAACACTGATCTGCCCCTGACCCTCCTCTACGGCGACGCGGATGTGCTCAAGCGCCGCGCCATCGAACGGCTCGCTGAGGCCTGGCTGGAGGACGCCGACCGGGAGTTCGCACTGGTGCGCCTCGACGCCACGGAGGAGGGCCTGCAGGGCATTGCCGGCGAGCTCGCCGCCGGCTCGCTCATGGCCCCCAGGCGGATGGTCGTCGTCCGCGACATCGCCCGGCTGAGCAGCGACGACCAGCAGGCGCTCGCCGAGCGCCTGGAGCCGCTGCAGCCGGGGCTGGCCGTGGTGCTGGTCGCCGAGAAGCAGCCCGACGGCTGGCACAGGGGCGTCCCGGTGGCCGCGGCGCTGCGCAGGGCCGTGGAGAGCTCCGGCCAGATCGTGGAGCTCAGCGCCCCCCATCCCAACGCCCTGCCCGGCTGGGCCGCATCCGAGATGCAGCGGCTGGGCAAGCGCATCAGCCGCGACGCCGCCCAGGTGCTGTGCGAGACGGTGGGCAGCGACGTTGATCGCCTCCTCCGCGAGCTGGAGAAGCTCGCCGCCTACATCGGCGAGCGCGAGGAGGCGGGGGTGGAGGACGTTCGGGCGGTCTCCGTGCGCGTCACTGAGGAGAACATCTTCGACATCATGGACGCCGTCGGCCGCAGAGATGCCGCCAGCGCCCTCTCCATGCTGGAGGGCGTGCTCCCAGAGGGCTGCGACAAGGGCGAGTACTTTCGCTTCCTGGCGATGCTCCAGCGGCAGATTCGCATGATCTGGCAGACCCGCTACCTTCGCCAGCTCGGCGTCCCGGCACGCCAAGTTGCCGATCCGCCGAAGGAGGTCGCCGCCCGCCTGCCGGAGCATCACAACTTCCCGGAGCTGATCGCCAGGAGCCGGCGGCTGCTGGGCCCCTATACCCAGCAGGCCGCCCGCTTCAGCGACGGCCAGCTCGCTCGCGGCCTGGATCGCATCTACCGCGCCGACCTGCAGCTCAAGGGTCTCGGCGGCGACATGGACGAGCGGACGGTCATCGAGCTGCTCATCGCCGATCTCTGCCGGTAGCACGGGCACGCCACCCCCCGCCCGCCGTATGGAGGGGCCGGACCACCGTCCGGCCCGCCGTTAACGTGCCCTTGCCGCGATCATTCACATGAAGCCATCGCCCGTTTCCCGTACGGAGAGGCGGCATGCCCACGCGGCCCGCCGTTGACGCCCGTGTCCGTGCGCCGTTTCTCAGTGCGATTAACGCGCAATGACCACGGGCGGGCAAGGAAGCCGTCGCCCCCGCAAGCCCATGAATGTCCGCGAGACGCTGGCAGCGATCTGGATCGCGACCGTTTTCGCCCTTGCGCTCCGAGGGCTGGTGCAGGTTGTCGTGGAAGCTTTCCTCGGCTGAGCGCTCGCACAGACGCCCGGGGCGGGAACTCGTCGTGAATCCACCCAGGAGACGCTGAAACGGTGCTTGGCGCGACCATCTACCTGGCCGTGAGCCTGACCGCCTTCATGCTGGGCACGCAGGTGCTGCGCCTCGTCCGGCTCTCCCCCGACGACGAGGCCGAGCGCAGCCTGGCGGCCATGGTGGTGGGGATGACGCTTCTGGGCCTGCTGGTGCTCGCCATGGGGCTGCTGGGCTGGCTGCGGTGGTGGGCGCTGGCGCATCTGCTGCTGCTGTCGGCGCTGGCGGGGCTGCGCACCCTCGACGACTGCCTTCGGGCCGTGGCCAGGGGAGCCGCCGCCCTGTGGTGGGGGCTGAGCCGCTCGCCGCTGCGGGCTGCCTACTGGGCCATGACGGTGATCGTGATCCTCCAGCTTTTGGCGGCTCTCGCCCCGCCCACCCCGGAGGACTTCGATGGCACCGCCGAGCACCTCGCCATGGCGAAGCAGTGGGCCCGCGACGGTCGCATCCACCCCCTGTGGTACGACCATCACTCCCAGTTCCCCGCCACGCTGCAGATGCACTACACCATGGCCCACGCCTTCGGCGTCCCCGGCGCCGCCAAGCTCTTCCACTGGGGCTTCGGCCTCATGGCCGTGGCTGCCACGGTCCTCGCCGGCCGCCGCCTCCTCGCCCCTGCCGCCGGCGCCTACGGGGCCCTGATCCTCGCCACCACCCCCGGCCTGGCCTGGCTGATGGGCGTGGGCTACGTGGACCTCGCCACCATCACCTGCGGCATCCTGGCGCTATACTTCTTCGCCCGCTGGGTGCGGGAGGACGTGTCCTGGCTGCTGTGGCTCTCGGCTGTGATGGCCGGCGCCGGCGCCGCCTTCAAGATGCAGGGGCTGGCGCTGCTGGCGGTGCTCGCCATCGGCATCGTGCTCGCACTCCGCAGCCTCCGCGCCCTCAGATACGCTGCCGCCTACCTGGGCATCGCCCTGATCCTGTGCAGCCCCTGGTACCTCAAGAGCTATCTGTGGACCGGCAACCCCGTCTACCCCTTCGCGTATGAGCTCTTCGGCGGGAAGCTGTGGTCGGCCGACCGTGCCGAGCAGTACCGCTACTCCCAGCGCGAGTATGGCAGGAGCGATCTGCCGCCCCTGCGGGAGCTGCGGGAGATGCCTCCGCTGCAGGCGGCCTTCGCCGGCCCGCGTCGGCCCCTGAACCTGCTGCTGGCACCGATCAACCTCACCATCGATCCGCCCGCCTTTACCGTCCCCATGGGGGCGTTCGCCGTGTGGGCCACCGACAGCGTGGGGCCGCTGTGGCTGGCGCTGCTGCCGCTGCTGGTGCTGTTCCGCCGGCCCCCGCCGGTGCGCTGGATGCTGTGGGTGCTGCTGCCGCTGTACCTGTGGTGGCTGTGGAGCATGCAGCTCACCCGCTATCTGCTGCCATCGCTGGCGCTGGTGGCGCCCGCCGCCGCCTGGGCGGCGGTGGAGGCCGAGCGCCACTCCAGACTCCTGGCCACGGTCGTGCGCTCAGCGCTGGGCGCCTGGACCGTCATCGCCCTGGCCCTGATGGTGCTATACGTGGGCCCCCAGCTCCCCGCCGCCGTGGGCCTGGTGGACGCAGATCTCTTCCTGGCGGGACGACCCCTCTACGCCGCCAGCGAGCACGTGAACGCCGTCACCCCCCTGGACGCCAAGGTCGCCCTCTACGGCGAGCCGCGCGGCTACTACCTCGACCGCGACTACCTGTGGGCCGACCGCGGCCACTCCGCGCTCATCGACTACGACTCGGTGCGCACCCCGGAGGACCTGATCGCACAGTGGCGCCGCCTCGGCGTCACGCATGTCATGATCCACGCCGCGCAGTTCCCCGACATCCACCGCAGCCACGACCGCATCGCCCGCACCATCGGGGCGGCCGTGGACCAGGGCCTCCTGGAGCGGGTGTCCGGCCCCGCGTCAATCCGCCCCTATCGCATCTTCCGCCTCACCCTCGAGTGACACACGACCGCAGGATAACGACCGCAGGCTGGAAGCCTGCGCCACGATTGAATGCTCTGCAACGCTGCGCCACGATCCAACCCTCTCGAAACCTGCGCCACGATCCAACCTTACCCGTGGGGTCAGGCATCCTGCCTGCCGCAGTTCGCCGCTTCCCCTCTCCGGCACGGAGAGGGGCAGGAGAGGCTGCCGTTTGCCGTGGCCTTTCACGAAGGACTCTCCCCGCCTCGTGGCGCACCTCACTACGACGCCCCACTCCAAGCCGGGAGGCGATCTGAGTGTCCGAGCCCGAGCCCCGCGAGCCCATCATCCCCTCCATCCAGAAGGGCGTCGCCCAGCGCTGGCAGTCCATCGAGGACGGCACCCGCGAGTGGTGGCGCGGCTACCGGCGCTGGCTGCACATGGGCCGCAATCCCGCCACCGCCACCCTCTCCCCCGATACCGTGGAGGCCGGATCCCGCCAGCGCCTCACTCTGACCGTCACCGTGGGCGAAGGCGGCATCGAGCCCTACGGCCACGTGGCGGTGGAGCCGCCGCTGCAGCCGCTGCTCCCCACCTCCCCCGCCCCACCCCGCCCGCAGCCGCGCCTCTCGGTGACCTGCTCCAACCCCGCCCCTGAGCTGCAGGTGGAGGTCGCCGACGGCATCATCGACGTCCTGATCAAGGAGTACCCGCTGCTGGAGGGCGACGAGCTTGTCTTCCACTTCGGCGAGCCGCTGGGCAACCCCGCCATCATGCCCGCATCCGCGCGCCGGCACCCGGTGCCAGTCGCCATCGCCCCCGAGAACTGGCCGGTGTATCAGCTCATCGAAAAGATCCCGGAGCTGACGGTCACCGGCTCGGAGGCGCAGCGCTTCCAGGTCGTGGCCCGGCCGGCGGTCACCCTCGGCCAGCCCTTCGACCTCCACCTCATGGCCGCGGACGGCGTGCACGGCAATCCCGACCCGCGCTACGAGGGCGCCGTGCGGCTGCTGTGCTCCGACTCCGAAGCGACCCTGCCGGAGGCGGTGGAGATGACCACCGGCGATGGCGGCATGACCGTCGTCGAGGGCTGTCGGCTGGGGAGCGATGGGGTGCACTACATCACAGCGGTGGACGACGAGCGGGGCATCTCCGGCCGCTCGAACCCCGTCACCCGCGAGGACTGGTTCGGCGGGCGGATGGTCTTCTTCGGCGACATCCACGTGCACACCTGGCACTGCGACGGGAAGGGCACGCCCCAGGAGGCCTATCGCTGGTCGCGCGAGGTGCGCGCCATGGACTTCGGCGCCATCACCAATCACGTGGAGGGCGCCAAGCGCTACGAGGTGGATGACTTCTGGCCCATCATCCAGCGCCTGGCGCGCCAGCACAACGCGCCCGGCCGGTACGTCGCCTTCCTGGCCTACGAATGGGGCGGCTGGGACCTCTTCGGCGACAAGTGCGTCTACTTCCTCGACGACGACCAGCCCTGCTTCGCGGCCAATGACCCGGAGAGCAACCGCCCGGACCGGCTCTGGGAGTCCCTGCCGGAGGGCCGGGCCATCACCATCCCCCACCACGTCAAGTTCGGCGGCCGAACCGACTGGAGCTACTTCGACCCGCTCATGCAGCCGCTCGCGGAGGTCTATTCCATCTGGGGCATCGGCGAGGAGCTCGGATCCCACTGCATTCAGCAGGCCCTGGCCCGCGGCTACCGCTTCGGCTTCATCGCCTCCTCCGACAATCACAACGGCGAGCCGGGCGAGCCGAACAACGGCATCGCGGCGTTGCTGGCCGACGAGTTGACCCGCGAGTCCCTGTTCTCGTCCATGCAGAACCGCGCCACCTACGCCACCACCGGCCGCCGCATCCTCCTGTCGCTGACCATCGACGCTGGCCGCGCTCGCGCCCACATGGGCGAAGAGCTGACGGCACCCCGCGACCAGCCGCGAGAGATCGCCGTGCGGGGCGCCGGCACTTCCGACATCGTCGCCCTGGAGCTGCTGCGCAACAACGAGCCCATTGAGGCGATGCGTGGCTACGCTCGGGAGATGCGTATCGACTACCGCGACGAGGACCCGCCGGAGGGGCCCACCTGGTATTACGCCCGGCTCACCCAGCGCGACGGCGCCATGGCTTGGTCGAGTCCCATCTGGGTGGACCCGGAGTAGGCGCGGCCACGACCGCAGGCTGGAAGCCTGCGCCACGAATGCGTCGGTCCGTGGGGCGGGCATCCTGCCTGCCGCCGTCGCCGTACGTCAATGTCGTCCGGAGCGGCCGCGGCTTCAGCCCGGCCGAGCCGTTCAGTCGTTGCCGTAGTCTCTCGTCGCACAGCGCTTGAGGAGGTATCTCGACATGCTTCGTGCCAGCGCCGTTCTTGCGGCGTTTCTGCTGATCGCCACCGCCTTCGCGCAGGATCCCTCCGTGCTCACCGTGGTGGGCCGTGGGGCCGAGGACAAGCCGCGCTACGAGGGCGGCGGCGTGGTCAGGTTCCTGGACGTGGACCTCACCGCCCACGTGATCCACTACGCCGGCGGCGAGGAGATGACGCTGCCGCTGACCATCAACTATGAAGTTCTCGAGCCGGCGCCCATTATCCTCAACTCGCGCTTCGGCACCGAGTACTGGCGCCTCTACCACTTCGAGGAGGAGACCATGTCCGCGTTCTACACCCGCGAGCCCATCGATCTCTCGGAGGCCGGGGAGCACACCGCTGTGCCTGAGGACCTCCGGGCCTGGCTCAATGAGAAGTACGGTCCCCTTCCCGAGCGCGGCCTGGTGGGCATCCGCGGCCACTACTACTTCCTCATTGACCCCGCGGAGGGCGAGGAGTGGCTCGACATCACCAGTCCTCCCCCGTACTTCGATCAGCGGGAGGTGGTTCGCCAGCTCACCTTCACCCTCGCCGACCTCTCGGACTACTCCCTGGAGCTGGAGCAGCTCCAGTGCACCTGGGACCCCGAGGGCGATGTGCGGGCGCGGATCGCCATCACTGATGCCCGCGGGGATCGCTTCCCGGTGGTGAACGTGCCCCTGGAGCTGTCGGCCGCCGGCCGCGAGAGCCAGCTTGAGACCGAGTGGGGCCTGCTCAACGAGCCCACCGGCTGGCTGCGCGGCTCCCTCCCCCCGGGCGACGTGCCGGAGGAGATCACCATCAGCGGCACCGTGGCCCTGCAGACGCCGCAGGGCCTGCGGTTCGCGGACGTCTCGCGGACCTTCGAGCGCGGCCAGGGGCAGGTCTCGCCCGACCAGATGCAGATCACCGAGCAGGGCTACGAGCTGCCCCGGACCGCCGAGGGCCTCATCCACGAGACGCGGGGCATCTGGTGCTCCACCTCCGACATCGCCACCCGCGAGGGGGTCGATGAGCTGGTCCGGCGCTGCTCGGCCGCCCGGCTGAACACCATCGTGGCCGACATCCACGTGCGCAACAGCTTCATGGCCCGCAGCGACCTGCTGCCGTGGTCGCAGGAGAAGTGGGCGGACTTCGACCCGCTGGGGTATCTCATCGAGCGGGCCCACGCGGCGGGACTGGAGGTCCACCCCTGGTTCTGCGTCAGCTACCGCGATCCCAGCTTCAACGAGTGGTTCGAGGAAGCCTACGGCGTGGACGCGCGCATGTATGATGAGGAGGGCGAGGTCGAGGAGCTGGCCTCCGACGTGCATCGCCGCGAGTATCGCGACTTCATGGTGGACCTGATGGTCGGCGTGGCCCGCGACTACGACGTGGACGGCATTCACCTCGACTACATCCGCTCCAAGGGGCGGTGCTACTGCGAGAAGTGCCGCGCCGAGTTCGCCGAGCAGTTCGGCAAGCCGCTTGCAGAGGCCACCGACGAGGAGTGGATCGCCTGGCAGCGCCAGGCCATCGGCGACATCGTCCAACGCACCGCCGAGGGCGTGCGCGAGGCCGATCCCGACGCCATCATGTCGGCGGCGGTGTTCAGCAACCTCCAGGGCGGCGCGCTGCAGGGCCAGGACCCGGCAGGGTGGGCCCGCCAGGGCTGGATCGACGTGGTCATCCCCATGGACTACGCCATGCAGACGCTGGCTGTCCGCGCTCACGAGCGGCAGTTTCTGGATGCCCTCGACGATGACGAGAAGCTCGTGACGGGCCTCTCGCTATACATGCGCTCCGGCACTGAGACGATGTCCCGGCCCCCGGAGCTGGTGCGCGAGCAGATCGAGTTAGTGCGTCTGATGGGCATCCACGGCTACTGCCTGTTCGCCTTCGGGCACCTCAGCGACGAGCAGCTCGAGATGCTCCGCGATGACCTGAACGCCGAGGAGGCGGTCCCCTACTTCCGCTGATCGAGGCCG
>JAYENL010000262.1:32682-63088 GCA_034722055.1 Armatimonadota bacterium | reverse complement strand
GGGCTGCTCCTGCGTCTGCTCTTCGTCCCTGCGCTCATCGTCGCTCATGGCATGCACCTCCCGAGCCGGGCTACGCGGCGGGCAAGCCTGCACCGCTCACCGCGACTTCGCCCGTCCGCTCATTGAGTGAGAGATCCACGTCCAGGAACTGCTCGATCACCCACGCGTTGGTGCGCAGGTGTTCTGTGACCTCCTCGGTGACGTACGTCGTCTCCCCGGCCGCTATTGCGGCGTAGAGCAGAAGCTGGTCGCCCAGGTGGCAGTCCACTGAGGCCCCGCCGTCCAGGAACCGCCGGGCCTGCTGGCCGGCCTCGCCGCCCACCTCCTCAGCGGGCTTGCCTCGCTCGCCCAGGGCGGTGAAGCCGCCCCGGCCGCGCTCGAAGCCGGCCACGATCATCAGCATGGTTCCCGGTGAGGCGGACTCCGGATGCGCCGTCTCCGTCCGCATCCCCGCCGACCCCAGCGCCTCGCGCGCGCCCTCGATCTGCCGGCGGATAATGTGCGAGGGCAGGCGGGCCTCCACGACGCTGAAGGCGGTCAGGGAGGACAGCTCGCCGCGTTCGCGCCACCGCAGGGGCTCGAGCGCACCTGAGAGGGGGCTCACGCGGGCCTCGATGCACCCTCCGCCGCGGGGGTAGAAGCCGGGCGTCAGGCACTGCAGCTCCGCGGAGGCGCCCATCCCCGCGACGGCCGGCAGGAAGACCTCGGCGATGTACTCCTGAGGCGGGCTCCACCGCACGTTGGTCCCTCCGTGGATCCGCACCAGCGAGGAGCCCTTTGCGAAGAGCAGCGGAGGCAGGACGGTCTGCAGCACGAGGGTGGTGGCGCCGGCGGTGCCGATCTCAAACCGATAGTCCCCCGAGCGCGGCTCCCGCGGGCGAAAGGTCAGCTCCCGCGAGCCCATCGAAGCGCCATCCACCTCGGCGCTGCAGACCTGTGCGGCGGCCCTCACCGCCGCCAGGTGCTGGGCGGCCAGGCCGGGCTTGGAGCGCCCCGCCCGGATGCTGTGGATGCGCAGCTCGCGGCCGAGCAGAGCCGACAGCGCCAGGCTGGTGCGCAGCACCTGGCCGCCGCCCTCCCCGTAGGAGCCGTCGATGGTCACCATGGGGCCGTCACCATGCGCGCATGATAGCAGCGGCGCTCGGGGAAGTCAAAACCCGCGTCACACGCGTGAGGGAGGCTGCCGGACTGGTATCCTGTGTCGCCGTCCTCTCCCTCTTGGGCCACCATCCATCGGGCAGGCTGTCGGCCCGCCGCGCGTTTGTCGCCCTCCAATGCCGTTATCTGTAGCGTGGCACGGACAGTCCTGTCCGTGCGCCGTTTGCCCTATTTGCGTAAAGCGCCTCCCCCGCCATCGCTGCTGCCGTCGCCTCCCCCTCCGGGACGGAAGGGAAACGGCGGGCCGGACAGTGGTCCGGCCCCTCCATACGGAATGGAGGGCGGCGTCCCATCCGCCGTTTCGTATCGAGGTTCGTGCACATAACGCTGGGAGCCGAGTGCGTTCGACCGCGGGAGGTTGCGCGGGCGGGACTCTCGAACTACGTGGCGAGATGCCAGCCTCGGAGGGCCTTCACTTCGCTGAGATCACCGTTGATACCGCCTCCGCGGAGGAGACTCGCGCCCTTGCCGCGGAGCTGGCGGCGGCCCTCTCGGCCGGCGACTTCGTGGCGCTGATGGGGCCGCTGGGGGCCGGCAAGACCGTCTTCGTGCAGGGGCTGGCGAAGGGCCTGGGCGTGGCGGGCAACGTCACCAGCCCCACCTTCGTGCTCATGCGCCTGCACCGCGGCGAGCCGGCCCTGTGCCACGTGGACGCCTATCGCGTCAATGACGCGCAGGAGCTGATTGAGCTGGGGATCGACGACTGGCGCGGGGAGACGGTGCTGGCGCTGGAGTGGGCGGACACCGTCCCGGAGGCGCTGCCGGAGGAGCGCATCGAGGTGCTGATCGACTACACCAATGAGGGTCGGCGGCTGCGGCTGCGTGGCATGGGGTGCCGGCCGGCCCGGATGGTCGAGCGACTGGACCGGCATGAGGATACTGGGGATTGAGACGTCGAGCGCAACCAGCAGCGTCGCGCTGGTGGAGGACGGCGAGGTCATCCGCGAGCGCAGCTTCCCCAGCCGCATGACGCTCAACCAGCGGCTGGCGGGGCACGTCCGTACGGTGGTGGACGGTGCAGACCTGACTGAGGCGGAGCTGGATGCCGTCGCTGTGGGCGTCGGCCCGGGCTCCTTTACGGGAGTACGCATGGGCGTGGCGCTCGGCAAGGCTATCGCGCACGCGCTGGAGCTGCCGCTGGTGGGCGTCTCCGCGCCGGAGGCCATCGCCAGCGCGCTGCAGCGGCCGGCGGGGAGCGCGGTATGTGTGCTGCAGCGGGCTCGGGCGGACGAGGTCTACGCCACGGCGCTGCGCATCGGCGAGGAGGGAATAGTGGAGGAGATCGAGGAGACGCGCGTGCTGACGCTGCCGCGGGCGCTCCGCACCGCTGAGGAGCTGCTGGGCCGGCCGCCTGACGTGCTCTGCGGCACCGGCGCGGCGCAGTTCGCCGATGCGATCAGGAGCATCCTCCCGGAGGCGGAGCTGTGTGGGGAGGAGCAGAGCCTGCCGGGCGCGCGGGATGTGGCGCTGGTAGCGGCGGGGCGGGCCGGCCCCGACAGGCGGCAGGCGGCGTTCTCGCTCACGCCGCGCTATGTGCGCCTGTCGCAGGCGGAGCGGGAGTTCGGCGTCGATCTGGGACTGAGCGGTGGGGATGATGGCTGAGGACACGGCGGCGGAGGCGCCCACGGAGGTGGTGCTGCGGAGGGCGGAGCGGGAGGACGTGGATGCCATCGCGGCCATCGAACAGGTCAGCTTCCCGACCCCGTGGAGCCGCTCGCTGCTGGCCAGCGAGGTGAGGCAGGCTGACAGCATCTATCTGGTGGCCACCATCCGCGGTCGAGTAGTGGGCTTTGTGGGCATGTGGCACGTGATGGGCGAGGGGCATATCTGCACCCTGGCGGTGGCGCCGGAGCACCGCGGCCAGGGCCTGGGGGAGCTTCTGGTGCTGGGCGCGCTGGACGCCGCCGTGGAGGTGGGCGCGGACGCCGTGCACCTGGAGTACCGCGTGGGCAACGAGGCGGCGGCCGAGCTGTATGGGAAGCTGGACTTCCAGCGCGTCGGCCGCCGCCCGCGCTACTACTCGGACACCGGGGAGGACGCCATCCTGGCCCGCATCAACGGGCTGTGCGAGCCTGAGGGCAGCGCCCGCCTGGACAGGGCGTGGAAGCGGTGGGAGAGGGAGAGGAGCCTGCGGCTTGTCCGTGAGTGACGAGGGCCTGGTGCTGGGCATCGAGACCTCCTGCGATGAGACCGCCGCGGCGGTGGTCCGCGGAGGCCGCCGGATCATCAGCAACGTGGTGGCCTCGCAGGACGAGCTGCACGCTCACTTCGGGGGGATCGTCCCGGAGGTGGCGTCCCGGCGTCACGCCGAGCTGATGACCGCGGTCGTCGAGGAGGCCCTGCAGCGGGCGGAGGCGGGCTGGGCGGAGCTGGACCTGGTGGCGGTGACTCGCGGCCCGGGGCTGGTGGGATCGCTGCTGGTAGGGGTGAGCGCCGCCAAGGGCTACGTCCTGGCCACGGGCCTGCCGCTGGTGGGCGTCAATCACATCGCCGCGCACGTGACGTCCTCGTTCCTGCTGGGCCTGGACGACCATGAGCCCGCGCCGCTACAGTTCCCGGCGCTGGCGCTGGTGGCCTCGGGCGGCCACTCGGACCTGGCGCTGGTGGAGGGGCTCGGTGACTACCGGCTGGTGGGCTTCACCCGTGATGACGCCGCCGGGGAGGCGCTGGACAAGGCGGCGCGGCTGCTGGGACTTGGGTACCCGGGCGGCCCGGCCATCGAGCAGGCCGCCCGGAGCGGCGACCAAGATGCGGTGGATCTGCCCCGACCGGACACCACGGAGCCTTTCCGCTTCAGCTTTGCGGGCCTGAAGACGGCGCTGGTGAGGGTGGTGGAGCCGGAGGGACTCGACGCCTGCGGGCACTCCGTGGCGGACCTGGCGGCGTCCTTCCAGGCCGCGGTGGTGGACACGCTGGTGCGGGAGGCGATGGAGGCGGCGGAGCACCTGGCAGTGAGGCAGGTGCTGGTGACGGGGGGTGTGGCCGCGAACCGCACGCTGCGGCGCCGGATGCGGGAGGCGGCCAGTCGGGCCGGCCTCGCCACGTACTTCCCCCCCGTCTCGCTGTGCACCGACAACGCTGCGATGGTGGCCGCGGCCGGGCACTTCCGGGCCCTCCAGGAGGGCTTTGATGACCTCGACACGGAGGTGGATTCGGCGCTGCAACTGCCCTCCTGAGCGTGCTCTGACGGCGGGCGGTTTTCCACCATTCCGTAACCGGATCATAATCTTGCCGCCCCGGAGCCCCTGAGCGGCAGCAACTCAGGGGTCGGGAACATCCTGGCTGGATTGTGGAAAACCGGGTGGAGAACCCCGGTGCGGCGGGCCTGATTGTGGAAAAGGGCTCGCGGAACGCCTGTTCGTCAGCGGAATCCACCAGAACCTGGTGGGGAGCCCCCTCAACCCGGGGGCGCAAGATAAATGTGTGTTCAATATGACACAAATGTGTTTGCCGGGGCCCGGCGGGGTCCTTGACGGATGCGTCCTTGACTTCCTGGGCCGTCCAGTGTTCAATGTGGCCGCTCCCGCTCGAGAGGCGCGGGAGTCGGATGGCGCGCCAGCTCAACAGGGGATGGGAGTCAGCCATCGACACGAACCTGGTCTTCGCGTTGAGCCTTCTTCTCACCGCCGGATTCGCCCTCGCACGCCTGGCGAAGGCCCTTTACCTGCCCTCGGTCACGGGCTACATCGTGGCGGGCATCGCGCTCGGGCCCAGCGGCCTGGACCTCATGACGGGCGAGGTGCTGGAGAACCGGCTGCAGGTCTTCACCAACATCGCGCTGATGCTGGTGGCCTTCGGAATCGGGGAGCGCTTCGATCTGCAGCAGCTCCGCACCTCCGCTCGCGCGGTGGTGCGCGTGAGCATCGGCGAGAGCGCGGGCACCTTCGTGCTGGTGGGGCTGGCCGTGGGCGTGGTGGCGTGGCTGACCGGTGCGGGCGAAGAGGGCCCCGCGATCTCCTACGCGGTGGCGGTGGGGCTGGTGTGCGCCTCCATCGCCGTGGCGACGGCCCCGGCCGCCACGGTCGCGGTCATCCGCGAGCTGGAGGCCAGCGGACCCGTCTCCCGGCTGGTGCTGTCGAACGTGGTGGTCAACAACGCGCTGAGCGTGACGCTGTTCGGCATCGCGGTGGCCGCGGCCCAGGTGCTGCTGGGGACGGGCGGCGGCTCGACGCTCAACCAGGCCCTTCAGCCCTTCATCGTCACCATCGGCTCACTGGTGTTGGGCATCGGGGTGGGGCTGGCTTGCGACTTCATCGTACATCGCCTGCATCAGCGCGCCGACGTACTGGTGGTGGCGCTGGCGGCGGTCTTGTTCGTGGGCGGGCTGGCGCAGTTCGTGGGCCTGTCACCACTGCTGGCGGGCATGGCGGCCGGCTTCGCGGTGGTGAACCGCGACCGGCGTGACGTGCGGGCCTTCCGGGCGCTGAACGACTTCGAGCCACCCATCTACGGCATCTTCTTTACCCTGGCCGGAGCACAGCTTCACTTCCGGGAGCTGGTAGCCGCCGGTCTGTTGGGCCTGGTCTTCGTGCTGGCACGGGCGGCTGGCAAGTACTTCGGCGCCTGGCTGGGCGCGCGTGCGGTCCCCCTCGAGCCCCAGCGGGCCAGCTCCATCGGCCTGGGGCTGCTGCCCCAGGCGGGCCTGGCCATCGGCCTGGCGTATCTGGTGCGGCAGGACCCGACGCTGGAGCCCATCCGCACGCTGGTCATCAACCTGGTTGTGGCCAGCGTGGTGATCAATGAGCTGGTGGGGCCTCCGCTGGTGCGCCTGATGCTGATGAGGGCGGGCGAGGTGGGGGACATCGAGCTCGAGGAGGCCGGCGCTGAGCCCACCGTGCCGGCCGGCGAGCTGGACGGCATCGATGTGGTCCCATGGACGTGGCCGCGCCTGCAGCCACCGGCGGTGACGGGCGGGTCCGTCCTCATAGGGGTCAGCCACCCCAGTACCGCGGCGGGCCTCACCCGCATCGGAGTGCTGCTGGCGCACCACTACGAGGCAGACCCCACCACCGTGCATGTGGCCACCAGCGAGTATCAGGAGGACTTCTGGGGCACTGTTGCCGACCAGGAGGCGGTAGGTCTGTTCAGGATCGCCGACGAGGAGGCCAGGAGTCTGGGCTACCACCTCGACACCGAGGTGGAGTTCGCCGACGAGGTCGCTATAGGGATACTGCGGGCGGCGGAGGAGTCCGACGCACAGGCCATCGTGCTGGGGCACCCGCTTGCCAGCCGGCCAGCCCGCTTCGGCCGCATCGTGGACAACCTCGCCCGCGACGCCCTCTGCCCCGTGGTGGTCGTCAAGTTCGTGGGCCCGCTGCACACCGAGCGCATCCTGGTGCCGGTGAGCTGCCCGGAGGACTACCTCACCGTGCGGTCCATAGTCGCGGCGCTGGGGGCGGTGGAGGAGCACGATATCACCTTCCTGCGCTTGATGTCCGCCGAGTGCCGCCCCCCGGAGCTGCGGGAGGCGGAGGGGGAGATCATGCAGTGGCCGGGGTGTGACGCCATGCCCGGTGACTGTAGCTGCCGAGCGGTGGCGGCCGAGTCCCGGGTGCACGAGGTCCTGGAGGCCGCGCGCTATCACGACATCATCGTCATGGCCAGCAGCGGGCGACGCGGGCTGCGCCGAGCCTTCTTCGGCTCCCTGGCCGAGGACGTCGCCCAGCGCACGCCCCGCACCATGCTGCTGGTCAGCGGCAGGCTCGAATCCCGCTCCCTCGAGGAGATGACCATGGCGAGCCGAAACGTCTGAGCGGCTCGTCGCAGACCAGATCGGAGGACCAAGCCATGGATGATTCGCGTATTGCAGCCAAGATCAACAACCTGGGGATGGATCGCTACGAGGCCATGGAGCTGGTGGCGCAGTGGGGCATCGGCGGAGTGCACCTCACCGCCTCGGGGCCCTTCGCCCCCGAGAACCTTACCGGGCGGCAGCGCACGGACCTCGTCAGGCACGTGCAGTCCCTGGGGCTGACCATCTCGGCGATCATGCGCTGGGGCGGCGGCGTGGACCTGTGCGAGGAGGAGGACTGGGAGGAGAACGTGGAGGAGGGCAAGCGGCTGCTGGAGCTGGCCGCCGACCTGGAGTGCGGCATCTGGGGCGCGCACGTGGGCGTCATGCCCTGGGAGACCTCCGATCCGGGCTGGCAGAACATGGTCCGCGCCATGGACTCCCTCGGCGAGCACGGGGAGAGCGTCGGGGCCTGCGTGGCCATCGAGATGGGCCCCGAGCCGCCGCGGATCGTCCGGCGGCTCATCGAGACCGTGGGCAGCGAGGCCATCCGCGTCAACTACGACCCCGCGAACCTGGTCATCTGGCCGTCGCTGCCGGCCCAGCGCAGCGGCGAGGAGTACGAGAGAGAGTGGGCGCTGGCGCAGTACGAGCCGGTGGAGGGCGCGAGGACGCTGGGCCAGTACGTGGTCCACTGCCACGCCAAGGACGCCATCGTGCAGGAGGATGGGCAGTACCTGGAGGTGCCGCTGGGGACCGGCTGGATCGACTTCGAGCGGTGGGTGTCCCTGCTCGACGATGAGGCCGGCTACGAGGGCTTCTACGCCATCGAGCGGGAGGTGGGCGACGACCCCGTCCGCGACATCAGGCAGGCGGTGGACTTCCTGCGGGAGCTCTAAGGACGTGCCTGGATCATATCCTTGACTTCTGTAAACATATATGTTAACATCCATTCGCCAAGGTGGGTGTGGGGCAAGAGCATGGTTCAAGCAGTCCTCTTAAAGCGGGGAACGAGATTCGACATCTACACTCTGCAGCGTCCCGGCGCCGACTGCTCACTGGTGATGGAGTACCTGAACTCGGCGTCTGAAGGCCAGCGTGCCAAGCTTGTGGGGCGCATCGTTCGGATGGCGGAACGTGGTCCTTACGTCCATAGCGTCGAGAAGAGCCGGTCTCTAATGGGCACGAATCTCTTTGAGCTCAAGGAGCATCCTACGCGGGTCATCTGGTTCTATGACAGGACGCGGCGGGGCGTCATTGTCATGACGCACGCCTTCGACAAGCGCACCGATACGACACCTGCTCAGGAGATCGCGAGGGCGGAGCGGCTGCAGGGGGAGTACTACGACGTCGCCGGAACAAGCTGAGGCCGATGGCCTCATGGGGTGACACCATGGACGAACAGCGGCTATTTGCGGAGTGGGAGAGGGAGCTGAGCGATGACCCCGGCTACATCGCTCACGGTCTTCTGTGTGAACTGACTGAGGACATCTGCCGGGCTATGGACCAGCAGGGGATCACGCGGACGGAGCTGGCCGACCGTCTCGGAGTGTCGCGCCAGTATATCACTAACTTCCTCAACACCCCACAGAATACAACCCTGAAGCAGATTGTGCGGTTCGCAAACGCTGTAGGCCTCGAGGTGGCGATGTCACTTACGCCGCGGGGAGAACCGTCCCGGTCAGAGGGCTCCGCAGAAGAGGCGCGTTTACGCGACGGATGAGGCGCCGAGGCCAAGTAGAGGCACCGGCGGCCTACCTCAGCGTCGGGTTGCCACTCATTGGGGCCGTTGCCCCATGCGGCCAGCGGCTCCTTCGCGTGCGGGGCAGGTGCCTCAGCGCCGCGGCGGGAAACCCCGGCTGCTATCAGCAGCAGAGGAGTGCTCAGGAGGCGGATCATGACTCGCGGCAGTGCACGCGTGGCATCTGTTGGTCTCATTGCGGTGGTCGTGGCCGCGCTGGCCTTGCCGGCGCGGGCGCAGGATGGGACGTGGGTCGAGCGCGGCGGCGAGATCTACGGCGCGCAGCCGGATGAGCGGGGGCCGATCGGCGGTGGCGAGGGCTATGCAAGCATCGTGACCGAGGGCGACTACTCGGCGACGACGCTCGAGGAGCTGATCGACGCCCTGGCACAGGCGCAGCCCGGTGAGGTCGTGTTCATCCCCGGCGAGACTGAGATCGACCTCACCACCTTCATCTACATCGAGGAGTTCGTGCTGGAGATCCCGGAGGGCGTGACGCTGGCGGGGGAGCGCGGCAACGGTGGCTCACTTGGCGCGATTCTCACCAGCGATGTGCTCAACACCCGGCGGATGATCGTGGCGCTGGGCCCGAACGTGCGGGTCACCGGCCTGCGCATCCGCGGGCCCAACCCCAAGCGCTATCTCGACCACCACCGGCGGGCCTTCAGAGAGGGCTATGGCGGGCACAGCTACTACTACAAGTTTCCGACCCAGAACGGGATCTCCACTGAGCATGACAACCTGGAGGTGGACAACTGCGAGATCTCCGGCTTCGGACACGCCGGCATCCACCTGCGCACAGGCGAAGGGCACCATGTGCATCACAACTACATCCACCACTGCCAGTACAACGGACTGGGCTACGGAGTCAGCCACAATACCGCGTCATCGCTGATCGAGCAGAACCTGTTTGACTGGAACCGCCACTCCATCGCCGGCACCGGCCGGCCCGGCTGCAGCTACGTGGCCTGCAACAACGTGGAGCTGGGCACCTCGCTGAGCCACTGCTTCGATATGCACGGGGGCCGCGATCGCGACGACGGCACCGACATCGCGGGGACGACCATCCAGATATACAACAACACCTTCCGGGCGCCGCAGACGCCGGTGGTCATCCGGGGCGTGCCCCAGGACGTGTGCGAGGTGCACCACAACTGGTTTGTCAAGCACGCCCCCGGGTCCGCGGTCCGTGGCTCTGACCGCACGGTCGTCCGCGACAACGTCTACGGTGAGGATGCACAGCCGGCCGCGGAGGAGTAAGCAGCCGCGCTGAGGAGGTGGTATCTGCCTGTGTCGCGCGCTCCCCTGACGGGCGGTTCGTGCTGCAGCAGTCACGTGCCGCAGCGAACGATTCCGGTGGGCGATGCGTCAGCCCAGTTCGACGACCTGGCCGCTCTCGGAGGCCTGGTAGATGGCCAGGATGACCTCCACCGGGCGGCGCGCCTCCCGGGCGCTGAGGATCGGCTCGCGGCCCTCCTCGATGGCGTTCAGAACATCGCCGATCTGCTTGACGTGGGCCACCACGGCCGCCTCAGGCATGCCGGCCTTGGGATCGGCGGCACCGCCGGTGTTGCCCGCGCCCCAGTCCGAGAAGTAGTTGTCACCCTCCACGTCCCACAGCACGAGCTCATCCCCGGTAGCCATGACGTTGCCCCCCGTGCCGTGAACCTCGATGCGCGCTGGCATGCCCTTGTAGGTGCAGGTGCTGCCCTGGATGACGCCCTGCGCGCCGGACTCGAATTCGAGCACCGCTGAGGCCATGTCCTCGACCTCGATCATGTCGTGCGCCAGGGCGTCGGCAAAGCCGAAGATGCGCTCCACGCGGCCCAGCAGCCAGATGAGCAGGTCGATGTAGTGGATGGACTGGTTGATCAGCGCCCCGCCGCCGTCGAGGGCCTTGGTGCCGTGCCAGCTATCGGTGTAGTAGTCGTCGCTGCGGAACCAGGGGACGAAGGCGTTCCCGTAGAGCATCTCACCCAGCCGGCCCTCGTCGATGTAGCGCTTGATCTTCTCGTAGAGGGGGTAGGAGCGGAGCTGGTGCGTGGCGGCGATCTTGACGCCATTGCGCTCTCCGGCTTCGATGAGCGCATCGATGTTCTCGAGGGTGATGTCGATGGGCTTGGTGCAGATGACGTGCTTGCCGGCGTCGGCGCACTGGATGCCCAGCTTGGCGTGCAGGCCGCTGGGGGTCAGGACGTTGACCACGTTGATGTCGTCGCGCGCCAGCATCTCGTCGAGGTCGGTGTAGGGCCGGGCGTCGAAGTCCGCGGCGCAGGCGTTCGCCGCCTCCTCGTCGAGGTCGCAGACCGCGCGCAGCTCGGCGTTGTCGAGCCGCCTGATGGCCTCCGCGTGGGTGGGCGCAATCACGCCGCAGCCGACCAATCCGAATCCGTAAGTCTCCTCGCTCATCCGGCTCACCCTCCCTGTTCGCGCATGAAACCCCTCAGCGACCTCCGGCACTCGCCATCGGTCGCGCGTGGCGGGGACCCGTATCATCGGCCTCGTCGCAGCCTGAAATGATACCAGCTTGCGCGCGCCACGGTCAAACTGCGGAATCCAGTGCGTGCGAACTCCTGGGCAGAACGCGCGGGACAGGGCGCCCCGGGCCCCGGAAGCTCGTGGGGCAGGCTTCCAGCCCGCCATCACCTCCCACACGCTTGTGCGTCTGTCCCCGCGGCCACAGCCCCGGCCGCGCCCCGGCAAGAATGAGTACCTCATGCTGGGAAGCCGGCGCCCTCGCCGACTTGTGGCGCGGAGCGCCACTCGACGCCTTGGGCCACCTCAGGCAAACGGCGCGCGGGGGAGCGCGCCCGGAGACGCCTGCCCGCGTCTCCCCATAGCCACAGCCGTGCCTGGAGAGCGATTGTCGTCCGAGCGCGACCTTCATGCCCTGGGTCTCGGCCTGCCCCCGCGAGGGACCGTGTTGGGCCGGCCTCCTCCGGCTGCTTCGCATCCGTCGTCGTGCGGCCCCTCCGACGGCTACGACTGCGGGGCTGGCGGCCCGCGTCGGGCGTAGGCACGCCCGACCTCTGTACGGCACGGCCGGGGCCGGCGGGTCTGAAGACGCCGCCGCTCCGGACGACAACGGCCGACGACAACCGCGGAGAAGCTCGCCTTCATGAATCTGGAGGGGCCTCGGCGGCCGACTACGCCAGCGACGTGCCTGGCGCTACGCGTCATCGGCGCTCGTGCGCAACTGGTCGAGGTGCGTGATGACCTTCTCGAGGGCGTCGGCTATCTCGGCCATGTCGTCGAGGTCGCAGGGAGGGTGGATCTTGATATCCACGATGCGGCGGTCGCACAGGGCCACGGCCATCGGCGTGTCGCGTTCGTCGTACCCGGGCACCTCGCCGCCGGCCTCCAGGTAGAAGGGGCAGGCGAAGGGGCAGCCGCGCCCGTAGCCGTCGCGGGTGCGGAAGGTCTCATGGCGCCGCAGGGGCGCGTAGGAGGACCGGGCGGGGATGCCCTCGGCCTGCAGGGCCTGCAGCAGGCAGTCGCGGCTCACGCCCAGCGCCTCCTCTTCGCACAGCGCCACGTAATTGTAGTAGACCGCCTCGGTATGCTCGCGAGGCCGCAGGGGCTCGATGCCGGGAAGCTCATGCAGGCGCCGGTCGAGGGAGGCAGCGTTGGCGCGCCGCTGCTCGTTGCCGGCATCGAGCCGGCGCAGCCTCACCCGACCCACCGCAGCCTGCAGCTCCGGCATGCGGTAGTTGAAGCCCAGCGGGCGGCCGCCGAAGCTGCGCAGCCGCGCCGCCACCTCGGCCATCCCCTGGTCGTCTGTGGTCACCATGCCGCCCTCGCCCAGCGACAGGTTCTTCTTCTGCTGGAAGCTGAAGGCGCCGAGGCGGCCGATGGAGCCGACCCTTCGGCCACGGTGCCGGGCGCCATGCGCGTGAGCGCAGTCCTCGATCAGCACCAGGTCGCGCTCTCGGGCCAGCGCCACCAGGGCATCCATGTCCGCCGGGTAGCCGTTCATGTGCACCACGATGACGGCCCTGGTGCGCGGCGTGATGCGCTCCCGGACCGACGCTGGATCCAGGCCCAGCGTCCGCGGCTCGATGTCGGCGAAGACCGGGACGGCGTTGGCCATGAGCACGCTCGTGGCCGTGGCCAGGAAGGTGTAGGGCGGCACGATGACCTCGTCGCCGACGCCGATGCCCGCCGCCGCCAGCGCCGTGTGCAGGGCCGTTGTGCCGCTGCTGGTGGCCATGGCGAACCGGGTCCCGGCATGCTCGGCGAACTCGCGCTCGAAGCCCCGGACCTGCGAGTCCTCCGGGTCCTCGTACATCTGCGAGCACAGGATGCCCCGGCGGACGGTCTCCGCCGCTGCCCGGGCCTCCTCCTCGCCGAACTGCGGGTAGGGCGGGAAGGGCCTGGTGCGGACCGGCTCGCCCCCGTTGATCGCCAGCCTACTCATCGCCCAACGCCTCCGTGAGGTCGTCGATGCTCGCGAACTCCACGGCGTAGTCATCCCGGAACCGGCGCAGGTCGTCTCGCAGTACCTCCACCAGCCCCGGTGAGACCGCGTCGCGGACATCGGTGAGCACCTCGTAGGGATGAATGCACCAGGTGAAGGTGGCCAGCTCCGCGCCGCGCTCGGCGAAGGCCCGATCCCATCGATCCATCAGCTTGAAGCGGAAGGGGGCCAGGAACATCTCCATCAGAGGCACCTGCAGGAAGCGGCCGGCGGTGGAGGTGTAATCGCCGAAGTTGGCGGGATCGTGGCGATAGGGGGCGATGCCGTGGGGAATGTCCTCGCTGTCCTGGGCCGGCCGCCCGACGCGATCGTTGCACCGGTGGCCGGGCCAGGTATCCGAGTGCACCGTGTAGCCCAGCTCCGCCAGCGCCATGTAGATCTCCGGCGCCTGGGCCACGCAGCCGTTCCGGTGGACCCGCAGCTCCCGCTCGTAGCCGTTCGCGGCCAGCCACCCGGCCACCCGCTCGCGCGAGGCGCGGCAGAACGCCGCCACCGCCCTGGCGTCGTACTGCACCGCCACGTGCTTGAGATGCGCGCCGAACGGCTCCAGGTGGTCGTGGAGGCCCAGCGTGTCGCCGCGCCCGACGGCCTCATGGAGGAGGGCCTGGTGGTTCTCGGTCAGCAGGAAGTCGTTCTCGTTGAGGAACCACGTGACGTGGCCTGCGAGCCCCTCCTCGGCGAACACCTCCAGCATCGCCTCCAGGCTGGCCTGCCGGACCGCCGCGTCGTCGCCGCGCAGATCGCAGTCCACTGTGACCACAAAGACCCTGCGCATCTTCGTCCACCACCGGTCTGCCCCAGGCTGGCACTCGGCGAGCCGCTTCGCCGTGGGGAAAGCGCCGCCCTCCGGTGGCGTCCGTATTCCCGACTACGCTGGAGGAGACGGAGGGCCGCCGCGGCGTGCGGCGAACATAGGTGTGAAGGTCGCAGTGCCCTGACCATGGAGGATATGCCATGAAGCGATCGGAGCTCAACGAGATACTGCGCGAGGGGAAGGCCTTCCTCGAGCGTATGAACTTCCACCTGCCCGAGTGGGCTCAGTGGTCGCCCGAGGACTGGCAGCAAGCCGGCCACGAGTACGACGAGATCCGCGACAACATGCTCGGCTGGGACATCACGGACTTCGGCCTGGGCGACTACGAGAACGTGGGCCTGCTGCTGTTCACCATCCGCAACGGCAACCCGAAGATGGACCGCTACGTGAAGCCCTACTGCGAGAAGATCCTCATCTGCGGCGACGAGCAGGTGACGCTGACACACTACCATTGGGAGAAGATGGAGGACATCATCTGCCGGGCCGGCGGCGAGCTGTGGCTGCGGCTGTGGAACGGAGACGATGACGGCGATAAGCTCGAGACGCCCGTCGAGGTGAACGTGGACGGGCACGAGTTCACCATCGAGGCCGGCGAGGAGGTCGTCCTGCGTCCGGGGCAGTCCATCACGCTCACGCCCTACCTCTACCACGAGTTCTGGGGCAAGCCGGCCCCCGGCGAGGACTATGTGCTGGTCGGGGAGGTCTCGGCGGTGAACGATGACGAGGTGGATAATCGCTTCCACGATGAGCGGGTGGGCCGCTTCCCGGCCATCGAGGAGGACGAGCCGCCGCTGCACCTGCTGTGCACCGAGTACCCGCCGGCGCCGGAGGACTGATCGGGGATGACCTGCCGCTCCCCGACCATGATCGCCGCCGCCGTGATTGCACTCGCCATCCCTGTATCTGTGCAGGCGCTGCCAGAGCGCCCCTACCCGCAGGGCGACGCCTTCCCGCTCGGGCTGTACTCGCTGGACCCCCGCGAGGAGATGCCGGAGGTCATTCCCTTCGGCTGGAGCTTCGGCCACAGCTACCACTTCGACGCCACCTACCTCGACGCCGCGCTGGATAGCGGCCTCTACTCGCTGGCGCACATCCCGCGCGGGGACGACCACACCTGGAACGACGTGCGCGAGACGATCCGGGACTACGCGCGCTACGAGAACGTGCTGTGGTGGGACCTGCCGGAGGAGCTGCGCTGGTGGCGGGAGAGGGAGTGGGAGAGGGTCCAGCGTATCCCGCAGCTCACCCGCGAGATCGATCCGCTGCAGCGGCCGAACTTCATGTACATCCCGACGCACTACACGCCCGCCTCCATCGCCAAGTACGTCCCGCACCTGGACATCATCGGCGCCGGCGGCTACGTGGAGTACCACCACATGCCGCGGCCGTGGATCCGCTACCGCGTCGAGAGCGAGATCGACGCGATCCACCGGGCGGGGCATGAGGTGGGGCAGGACTACCTCGCCGGCCAGCGCACGCCCATCGCCATCCTGCAGATGTTCTACAGCGCCGAGAAGATGGACATCATCTCGCCGCGGGAGGCCTCCCACGACGTCTGGGCGTCGGTGGCCGCCGGCGCCCGCGGGGTGATGATCTTCTCCTACTGGCACCAGCGCGACGCGGACGTGTTCGCCAGGACCTGGGACGCCTACTGCAGGGCCGCCACGCAGATCTCCGGCGAGGAGCGGCTCGGCCAGGTCTTCCTCTTCGGGAAGCCCTACGAGGATGCGGGCACCGCGGTCCTTCGCGGGCCACGCATGAGCGCACCCTTCACGCCCTACGGCTACAACCACGAGATCCGCTACCCGTCGCTGAGCATGCGCGCGCTGACCTGGCGGGGCAGCCTCTACGTGGTGGTCGTCAACTCCGCCGAGCGCGGTGTGACGGCGCTGATCACGGGCCTTCCTGAGGGGGCGACGGAGGCCGTGGCGCTGTTCGAGACAGTGCAGCCCGAGGAGGGCGCCGAGCCGGTGCAGCGCATCGTGCCCATCACCGCTGGCGTGCTGCGGGACTCCTTCGCCGGCCTCGGCGTGCACGTCTACCGGATCGCGCTGGACGAGCGATAGGATATCGGGCGGGCCTCCCCGCGCGGCCGCCCCTCCACCGAGCACGCCACGCATCTTCAACACAAGCGAGCTGCCGAGCGCCCTCCTCGTGACCGTGCGCGCAGTTGCGCAAGGTAGCGCTACCACGTCATCAGCAGCCGGAAGTCGCGGGGGCCGATGGGCACCGTCGTCGCACCCTCCTGCAGCTCGAAGCGCTCCCCGGTCTCGAAGTCGCGCAGGGCGGGCGCCTCCACGCCCAGGGCCTGCAGGTCGAAGCGGAGGCGCGCCTCTCGCGGCTCATCGGTGTTGTTGAACAGCACCACCAGCGCCCTGCCATCCTTGCGGAAGATGGAGGCCACCAGCCGCTCGCCCATCGGCTCGAGGTACTGAGCATTGTCCCAGTATGGCAGGAACTGCACCTCGTCACCCCACCCCAGCTCATCCTGCGCCGCCCAGATAGTGTGATAGGGCGTCAGGTCGGAGTAGGACGGCCAGGGGATGGAGTCGTGGAGGAAGATCATCCCCGCCAGGTGTCTGACCACGGGGAGCTTCTCGGGACTCTCGTAGAGCTCCTTCATGTCCGGGGTAAGCTGCGCGCGGGAGAACTCGGGCAGGAAGATGCTGGTCAGCCCCCACTGGTGCCCCATGAACTCCGCCCGGAACTTGTCCAGCGGCAGCAGCTCGTAGTAGTTGTCCTTGACCATGCTCGTGAAGTTCTCGCCGTCGATGAGCATGTCGCTGAAGGACTGCGTCGCCGTCCACAGGTGGCCCGACATGTGGTGGCTGATCTCGCAGCCCAGCTCCTCGTGCATCATGATCCAGATGCGCTTCTGCAGCTCGCGCGCGGCCAGGATCTGCGTCTCGGGCTCCCACTCGCCGTCCTCGTTCAGGTAGCCGCAGCCGTGGTGGTGGTTCACGCACAGCGCGGGGCGCGATACGTCGTAGTAGATCCCCGCCGCCCCAAGCTCCTCGATCCCCTCCCGGAGCGACCACACCATCCAGTCCCGCCAGCTCGCCGAGTTCTGGCACACCGGGTTGGCCTTGCCCCACTCCGCCTCGGGGTTGAAGTCCAGCCGCGGGCCGGGATCGATCCGCCACTCGTCCCGGAAGTACTCGTACCACGGGCCCTTCACCGAGCACTGGGCCAGCCGGGTGTAAGCGTGGGTGCGTACCCCCTGCTCGCGGCGCGCTTGCAGCCACTCGATGCTCTTGTCCCTCACGGGCAGCGGATAGCTGCAGCCCAGGCACCAGTGCGTCATCCACAGGGCCAGGTTCGGCTGCGGCTGCTTGTCCATGTCCCCCGCGGGTCGCAGCATCCGCCGTCCCTCAAGCGGCGGCTTCACCGGCGCCGGGTGCAGGCCGAAGGCGAACACGCGCGGCTCGGGGCCGATCTCCGTCGGCGTGTCGATGATGTTTGCGACCAGCACCGTCGCCTGCTCTCCGGGCAGGACCTCGATAGCCCGATCGATGTCCTCCAGGCTCCAGCCGCGCCGCGACTGCGCGCACCACTGCAGCCCCCGCTCCTCATCCGACAGCCCCAGGCACGGCACGAAGCTGGTCGCCCACGGATCCGCCGGCGTGCTGCCCGTGTCGATGGTCCGGTAGTTGCCGGAATACAGCAGCGTGGCGTGCTGCTTCGCCATCGGCACCCGAAGCTGCAGCGAATCCACCGCTGTTGTCTCGCCGGCGGACAGCGACACCTCCAGCCACATGAAGCCATCGAACTCGATCCAGCCGCTGACCTCGGCCGAGATCGGGCCGATGGACGCCGTGGCGCGCCACTGGCCCCGCTGGTCGGTGCGCTCGCCCCACTGCGTCTGCGCCTCGCCCGGCTCATGGCGCTCTCCGCCCACCTCCGCGATGAGCGTCACGGGCGACGACAGCAGCTCCTCTCCCTGCGAGACCATCTGCGCCGGCAGCAGCGAGCCGCCCAGGTCCACGGTCCGCCCCCAGCATGAGACGGTGTCACCCTCGTACTGCAGCGCCGTCCACGGCTGGGGCACATAGTCGATGATGCCGACCTGATTGCCCAGCCATTGTGGCCGCTCACGAATCTCGAAGTCGAGTGTCTGCCGGCCCAGCGGCCGCTCGCCCTCCCCCACGGTGACCACCGCGTTGTAGGCCCCCGGCTGCAGGCCGCCGACATCGATCTGCGCGGTGCGCACATCGCCCTGCCCGCCAGCGACCTCAGCGCCGGCCACAGCCTCGCCGCCTCCCTCAGGCAGCACCTGAACCCGGGCCGCGGCCGCCGACGCCGCCCCTCGCGTGGAGAGCACCAC
The DNA here is from genome assembly GCA_034722055.1 of Armatimonadota bacterium. Classification (GTDB taxonomy): domain Bacteria; phylum Armatimonadota; class Zipacnadia; order Zipacnadales; family UBA5352; genus JAYENL01. Next base: position 44,843 of record JAYENL010000262.1, on the reverse strand, counting down.
CTCCAGGAGGTCCTTGGAGGGATAGAGGAACTTCGCCACCTCCAGCATCGGCGGATAGGTGAAGGGCATGCTGACGGCCAGCAGCGTCCGCTGGCCCGTCGTCGCCTCCACGGACATCGCAGTCACCGAGGTGTCCACCAGAGTCTGCTCCACGGTCAGGGCATCACCCGGCTCCAGAGCCTGCGCGCGCTCGAGTTCCCCGCTGTTGAGCCGCACCGACGCCCCCGCGGACGTGACGGGCGAGGCCAGCCGCAGGTCCAGCAGGCCCTCCCACGGTCGGCCCAGCGAGGTCAACTGGGCGGCGCCCGCCTCTGTCGCCAGCGTACCGTCAGCCCAAGCATCCGGATGCGGCCACACCGCCCGGTCCTCTCGCAGCAGACGGTGCGAGCGCGGCACGCGCAGCTCCATCTCACCGCCCGCCGACAGGCCCAGGTCCGCCAGCGGCACCGCCATCTCGCACACCCAGTCGTTGGCATCCACCAGGCAGGCCACCCGCGCGCCGCTGTCCCAGGCGGCATCGCCATCCAGCCAATCGCCGATGGTGCCGGCGGCGTTGGCCATGATGCGCCGAACCGTACCGTCCTCGGCGCGGACCTCGATCCCCACCAGGTCGTCATCCTGCAGGGCACCGTCCCGCTCTGACGCCTGCTTGCGGAAGGCCCCGAAGCTGTAGTCGTCGGGGCGCCGCCGGACCCTCTCCGGCACCGGCCAGCGGTGGGCCAGGTAGAGCCTCTCTGCGTCATGCCCCAGCCACGCCACGCTCTGCTCGGAGTCCAGGAGGCCGGTGACGGCGTTGACCAGGCCGGTGACGGCGGCCGCTGACGCGTACTCGCGCTCGTCGATGGCGCCATCAACGGTCGGGGCCTCAATCGTGGGGATGGCCAGCTCGGCACGGCGCTCCAGGACCCCGCGCTCGTAAAGCGCCCTGACCTCCACATCCTCCAGCGCGCGGGAGAGGACGTAGAACTCATCCAGGTTCGTGTCCGGCTTCTGCTCCCCACCGATGTTGTGGTCCGGGTTCCCGAGCACGATCCACTCGCCGATGGGCCCAAGCTCCACGTGCGCCTCCTCGGGGACCTTCTCGCCGTTGACGTAGAGCCGCAGCCGCCCGTGCTTCCAGGTGCCGACGAGGTGCTTCCACTCCCCGGGCTCCCACGGCCCGGGAGCCTCGATGATGCTGGGGTGCTCGCCGCGCTCGTCCATGTGGTAGAAGTAGATCCCCGACGAGTGCAGGTAGTGGTAGATGATGAAGCGGGTGGGGCCAGGCAGATCGATCCACCACCGGTTGACCTTGGGTGCGTCCTGCAGGGTCCAGTCGATGGACTGCACCCAGATGCTGAAGGTCCCCTCGTCTGGATCCACATTGCCCTCGGTGGGATAGCGCAGCAGTGTGCCCTCCGCCCCCACGCGCACGGCCTGGCCGACGACGCCCTCATCGTAGTCAAAGCCGCCCAGACCGCCGGCGGGCTCCTGGACATCCGGCTCGGCCACGCCCGCGGCGACAGTGGGCTGGAGCGAGCCGTCGAACGGCACGTAAAGCAGCACCTCATCGCGCGTAAAGGCCAGCGCGGGGACTGCGCATGCACAGACGAGCAGTGTGGTGAGAAGATGTCTCAGACGCATGTGAATCCTCCCTGGCGGTCCAGCATCTTCCGGCGCCACGCTCCGGCCACCTACTCCTCATCCGTGGGCACGGGCTGGTGGCTCTCCATGGCCCGCAGGCGCTCCTGCATCTCCTGCAGGCGCTCGGCCATGCGGGAGCGGACCTCGGGATCGCCGGTGACCACGATGACGCGCTGGATCGCCAGCTCCGGAAGCTCGAAGACGAGCCGATCCCCATCGTGCGTGGCCTCAACGTCCTCGATCCCCCGCCAATCCACGCTGAAGGTATCGGCCGGGTCGATCCACTCCGGCAGGCGCAGCTCTATCGTGGCGTCCACGGGCTCGTAGGAGCGGATTCCCTCCGGATCGCGGCCGCTCCACTCGGTGTCGATATTGAGGTTCAGTGCGATGACGATGACCGTGTCCAGGCCGCTGACCAGCGCCGAGGCCTGCGCCGCCGGCCCCCCTGTGACGGCCTCGGGCGGCTGGGAGCGCGTCACGCGGGCGATGGGAGAGGGATCGCTGTCGGCCACCCACGGGCCGATGGTCTGCAGCTCCGCGTTGATGCGCCCGATCTCGTCCCAGGTGGCCTTCAGCGCCCGGCAGACTCCCTCCGGCACCTCGTAGCCGCGCACCGTCCTGCTGGTCGGATACGGTACGCCGCCCATTGACAGCCGCAGGCCGGGCCCGTCGAGATAGTAGACCGACCGGTCGCCGCCCTGAATGCCGTAGGCCCAGTGGCAGATGCCCTTAGCACCAAGCTGCAGGCAGCCGTAGGTCATCATGCGCTCCTGCGCCGGCTCGATGACCCGCTGGGTGGTCGGGGCCGGCTGCAGCACCTCCCGACTCCCGGGATCCACGGCGAGCGCGATCTCCGCGCTGCGGAAGTACGGCCACCACGGCCGCCGCCCCGCCCGCAGCTCCCGCCACGGCAGCGACGAGAGCAGCGGGAAGTCCGCGCCGTTGATCGCTCCGCCCATGCCGTAGGCGTGGCAGACCACGTCCAGGATGTCCATGAACGCCATGCCGGTCCCTGTCCACGGTCCCACCAGGTTGATCATCTGTCGGGGGATGTACCGGCCCTCCTGGAGGTAGTACTCGTGGGCCTCGTTCAGCGGCCTGATGGTGTCCTCGACCGGACGCTCGTCCCGCTCGTCGAGCCAGAAGGCGATCACGCGCGGGTTCTCGGGCTGCCACCACTGCATGATCCGCCCCAGGCCACCGCCGAAGGCCAGCAGGTCCAGGCCCAGGCGCTTCATCTCGGACACGTGCTCATCGCGCCGCGGGGCCACGGCGGTGAAGCAGTGGTTGTGGATGTCCTCGATGCTGTCCTCCCGCACCTGCTCGAACAGGCACACCTGGATGGGAAACTCGCTGGGGAAGGCTCGCAGGCAGTGCCCGCAGGAGAGGCCCTGTTCGGTGCTCACTGTGACTGTGGCGTGTCTTCCCCAGGTCAGCGGCTCCTCCAGCGTAATCTCGACCGGCACCACCGCACCGGCAACGCGCCGGGAGCCGAAGCGCGCCCGGTCGGTGACATCGCGGCCGTTGACCTCGACGGCCTCCAGTACGAAGCCGCCCTCGGGCGGGTCAGGGGCCTGCAGGTAGGCGCGCACGGTCCTCAGGTCGGGCCCGAAGGTCAGCATGTTGATGCGCAACGGCTCGGCATCGGGCCCCAGCGTCGCCTCGCATTGGACCGGGTCGGCCTTGAGATGCCGCAGCACCACGCGCGCAGCAGGTGGCTCGGCTCCCGCCATCAGCATCAGCGCCTGCTCCTCCGACACGCCGCCAAGGCGCAGCGTCACCCGGCCGACCTCGCCCGGGCGGATGCGCTGCGGATGCTGATGGTACCACGCCAGCACGCCGTCAGCGACCAGCTCCTCGCCGCTGCGCCCGTCCAGCTCCACGCCCTCCAGCACTGCAGGACCGTCGCCGGAGTTGCGCACGAACAGGTGGAGCTGCCCGCGCACTGGAATGACCTCACCCGGCAGCAGCGGATCGGGCTGGAAGCTCGCGAACTCCACCGACGTCCGCGGCGTGCCCTCGATCTGCTCCGGCCGATCGGCCGCAAGGGGCTCAACGCCGGTGACGGTGAAGTCGTCGAAGCTCGCCGGCGTCTCGGTGCAGAGTCCGACGCGGCCGGGCTCGCCGGCCCAGCCGATGGTGATCGGCGCCAGAGGCTCCCCGTCGAGGAAGGTGCGAAGCTGGTCGCCCTCCACCTCCAGCCGGGCCTCGTACTCCCGGCCGACCTCGGCGTCCAGCCTGCCGACGCCCTCGATGGCGCGGTCCCCGCCATCCCATCGGATCACGCTCACGCCGTTGTAGGCGCCGAAGCGCACGGCCACCAGGTGCGCGCTGTCGGCGTACTTCACGATGACGCCGAACGAGGCCCACCCGTGCGCCTGGCTCTCAGCCAGCGGCGTTGCCCGCACGGTGATGGTGCCCTCGATCATGCGGACCGGAGCCACCGTCATGTGCCGGCCCCAGCCCGGCTCCTCGAAGACGTAGCGGCCGTCCACGGCCTTCCAGCGTGACGCGCCATGGACGACGGTCCAGCCCTCCGCGCCCTGCTCGAAGTCGTCCACGTATACTTGCTCCTGCGCCGGAGCTGAAGGCGCGAGGATGCCAAGGATACCGGAGAGGATCAGCCAGCGGATGCGCATGTGCCTCACTCCCCCTCTCGCTCGATGCGCACGTCGTCGAATCGGCAGCGCGTCTCGGTGAACAGGCCCGGGCGGCCGGGCGCATCGGGGAAGGGGTCCTCGAGGATGGCGATGACCAGCCCTTCGCGGGAGATGGCGATCATCCCGTCCCGGAGGATGACGCGCACCCGGTAGTCTTGGCCCGGCTCCGGCTCGAAGTGGCCGAAGGTGACGCGCCCCTTCGCTCCCGGGCCTCTGATCAGCAGGCTGCAGGACCCGTAGGAGCCGAAGCGCGCTGCGCACCATCGCCCGTCGTCCAGGTACTTGACCACCAGCCCGAAGCTGGCGCCGACGTTGCCGTTGCGATTGCGCTCCAGGGGCGTCGCGGTGACCTCGATGCTTCCCTCGGTGAGCTGTGAGTCGAACACCGCGAACCGGTAGTCGGGCGAGGAGGCGTCCGTCTGCACGAAGGCGCCGTCCTCGACCGCCCACTCCCCGCTCACGGCCTCCCAGCGGGCGGCATCGCCGTCGTCGAAGCTCTGCTCGATGACCTCGGCGCCCGCCGCCGCGCAGACGGCCGCGGCCGCCAGCACCATCATCACTCGCCTCGTCATTCCCGCCAGCTCCTCAGCAGTAGAAGACCTTCCGGCGCTGCAGGAGGTAATCCCCGTCGGCGCCTGTGACCGCCAGCTTCAACCCGTCGGCGGCCACGGTCGCGAGCCGCGCCATGTGGCCTGCCCGTACATGATAGCGCCTCCCCACAGGCGGTTCCATGAGTGGCGGGGGTAGACCTCTCATGGCGCCCGGGGGAGGCGCAATGCTCTGACGATGCCGCCTCTACTGCTCGGTCGGCCGAGGCTTGAGCTTCAACGCCGCGGAGTTGATGCAGTAGCGCAGGCCCGTGGGCTCCGGGCCGTCCTCGAAGACGTGCCCCAGGTGCCCGCCGCAGTTCGCGCACACCACCTCCGTGCGCGTCATGGCCAGGCTGCGGTCCGTGTGCTGCTCAACGGCCTCCGGTCGGATTGGCCGGGAGTAGCTCGGCCAGCCCGTACCGGAGTCGAACTTGTGCTCTGAGTCGAACAGCGTGTTGTCGCAGCCGGCGCAGTGGTAGATGCCGTCGGCGTGCTCGTCCCAGTACTCGCCGGTGAAGGCCTGCTCGGTGCCCGCCTCGCGCAGCACATGGTACTGCATCTGTGTGAGCTGCTGACGCCACTGCTCGTCGGTCTTTGCAGCCGGGTAGGTCTTCTCGGTCATCTCGTCCCCACTCTCCTCCGCGACCGCGGGTGGCGCCTCGCAGCTTACCGTGCAGCCGACGCCAAGAGTTGCCACGAGCGCCAGTCCGATGATCATCACCCCGATACGGCAGGTCCTCCAGGCAATGCGATGGGCCATGCAGGCCTCCTGCGCGCTATAGTTCAGTGCTCCAGTTAATATCTTCAGCTTGTGAGACGTTCAGGAGGCCGAGAAGGTTTTGCGGCGGCCGATTGGCCTACTCGCCGCGACGGTAGGAGATGACCTGCACCGGGCTGTTGGCGAGTGAGTGGAAGTCCGAATCGTGAGTGAGGATCGCGTCCATACCGCTGGCATGCGCAATGGCCAGGTGTGCCAGGTCGGCCGGCCTGAGGGCGAAGCGGCGCATGAAGGAGGCGTACACACTGCAGACCTCTTCATCGGCGGTGGCGATGCGCAGCCACGGCTCGCGCAGCAGGCTCTCAATAGCCTGTGCGACCTCCTTACGCACACGGACAAAGGCCTCGTCCCTGTCCGTTTGTCTCCATGCTCCCGCCCCGTGTTCCGTATCATAGAGGGCGCCCGCAACCCGCCAGGCCACTTCATCGAGGACGATGACTGATATGAACCCGGTGAGGATTCCGGCCCGGTGCACTACGCGGAAGGCCTTCACCGTTCGGACCGCATCTGCATGGTCGGGGTCGCTGTCAACCAAGTAGGCGAATACGAACTGCGTATCCAAGTAGACGCGGCGTGGCAGCTCGGCGGCTGCAGACCGGCTATCACCTCTACTCGTCATAGCGGCCCTCTTGGTAGTCGGAAGCCGTCACCAGGAACCCAGGCTTGACGATCCCGCAGGCGGGACCGGGCTCCTCGGCTTCGGCGAGCGCGTCCAAGATCTCCCTGTCCACAATCACCGTGTGCTCCCGGACCTCGATGATCGCGTCCTCAACCGTCAGCTCCTTGGACTCCTCGTCAGTGCTGTGCTGTGACATTGCCCTCACTCCTCGTACCCGCGCGGGCCCTCCGCCGCTGCAAGAGCAGCATACCCCGCCACGCATGGGTTGTCGAGCTGCCCGGCCCCCCGTCCCTGCTCAGAACCACGGAATCGCCTCGCCGGAGATGTCCCAGATGACGTTCTTGTAGCGCGTGTAGGTCAGCAGGCCCTGCACGCCCCGCTCCACGCCCGTGCCGGACTGCTTCCAGCCCGGGAAGGGGCTCTGCGGGTAGACCTGGTTGTAAGTATTGACGTAGACGGTGCCCGACTGCAGCGCGCGGGCCATGCGCTGGGCGCGGTCGCCGTCGGTGGTGAAGACGCCCGAGCCGAGGCCGTAGGGCGTGTCGTTGGCGATGGCGATGGCGTCCGCCTCGTCCTCGAAGGGGATCGCCACCAGCACCGGCCCGAAGATCTCCTCCCGCGAGACCTCCATGTCATTGGTGCAGTCGGTCAGCAGCGTCGGCTGCACGAACCAGCCGTTCTGCAGGTCGGGGTCGCCGGGGACCTCGCCGCCGGCGGCGACCGTCGCGCCCTCCTCGCGCCCGCTCTGGATGTAGCCGGTCACCTTCTCGAACTGCTCCTGCGAGACGATGGCGCCGAGCTGGGTCTCGGGGTCCATAGGGTTGCCCACACGCAGGGAGTCGAGCTTCTCGGCGACGGCCGAGCAGACGTCATCGTGGATGCTCTGCTGCACGAGCAGCCGCGTGCCGGCGATGCAGTTCTGGCCGTTGTTGAGCAGCAGGCCGAAGACCGCGCCTGCCACCGCCTGGTCGAAGTCGGCGTCCTCGAAGATGATGTTCGGCGACTTGCCGCCCAGCTCCATAGAGGTGTTGGTGATGTTCCGCGCGGAGAGCTCGATGACCCGCCGGCCCACCGCGGTGGAGCCGGTGAAGGAGACCATGCGCACGTGCGGGTCGGTGACGATGGCCTCGCCGACGCTCGAGCCGGGGCCGGCCACCACGTTCAGCGCCCCGGCTGGCAGCCCGGCCTGCGCGAAGCACTCGCACACGAGCAGCGACGTCATGGGGGTGATCGACGCGGGCTTGAACACCATGGAGTTGCCCATCGCCAGCGCCGGCCCGATCTTGAGCACTCCCAGGAAGAGCGGGAAGTTCCAGGGCGCGATGCCGCCCACGACGCCGTAGGGCTGATAGAGCGAGAAGTCGATCTGCCCGGCGTTGGGGATGTCGATGGTCTCGCCCACGGCGGCATCGGTGACCGCCGCGTACCAGCGCAGATAGCTGACGGCGACGGGCACGTCGATGGTGGTCGCCTCCGTGATGGGCTTGCCGACGTCGAGGGTCTCCAGCTCCGCGAACTCCTCGGCCCGCTCCTCGATGAGATCCGCGGCATCGGCCAGGATCGCCGAGCGCTCCGCGCTGGTCATTGCGCCCCAGTCGCCGTCGAAGGCCCGCTGGGCGGTCTCGCAGGCCCGCGTTACATCCTCGGCGCCCCCCAGCGCGATCTCCGCCACCGCCTCGCCGGTCGCGGGGTTGATGCTCTCGTAGGTCTGGCCACTGGCTGCGTTGCAGTACTCCCCGTCGATGAAGAGCTGAAAGCTGCGCATGGTCGCTCCTCCTGTGCTTCCAGGCATCTGCCCACCTTGTCCGCCCGCTGCGCCAGTATAGAGTTCCCGGCGCGCTACCGCGGTTCCTTCGGCAGTAGCGCCCGCCGCTCCTTTGCCGTACGGAGGGGCGGCGTGCCCACGCCGCCCCCCGTGCCATTGTCGTATGGAGGGGCCGGACCACAGTCCGGCCCGCCGTTGCCGCTGCCGTCAGGAGGGGCGGGCTTCCTTGCCCGCCCGCGCCGTTGCCCCGTCCGACGGACGGGGCCGAACGAGCGCATCGAGGTCCTGCCATGAAGGAGGGCCGGCGCGGCCGGCCCTCGAACTACTCCAGGTCTCAGATGCTGCGCTCAGGAGGGAGCCATGGACGCGGTCCTGGCCGCCGACCGTGCCGCAACGCTGTGGATCAACCAGCACCATCACCTGGTACTGGACGTGCTGCTCAGCGGCCTATCCTACCTCGGGGACGCCGGGATCGCCTGGATGCTCGTGGCCCTTGCGCTGCTGATCTTCGGCCGGCGCCGTGAGCGTCTGCTGGCGGTGATCTTCATCGGCGGGTTGCTGCTGACGGAGCTGGTCGCCATGCCCTTCCTGCGCGAGCTGTGGCCACGGCCGCGCCCGTACATCTACATGCCCCAGATCCGCACTCTCGGGCCAATCTGGCCCGGCTCGTCCTTCCCCTCCGCACATGGACATCTGTTGGGTCAGGCCACGCTGCTGTTTGGCGTCGCCTACCGGCGATTCCGCTGGCCGCTGATTGTGCTGCTGGTGCTGTCGCTCTACTCGCGGCCGTATGTGGGCATGCACCACGCACTCGATGCACTGGCGGGGGCGATGGTGGGCTTTGCGATGGGCGGCGTTGAGCTGGCGGTGGCGGGGAAGCTCGGTCTGCTGGCGGCTGAAGAGAAGCAGCGGGAGCCGATTCAACCGGAGGTGCAAGTATGACCTCACTTGGTGCGTATGTGCTTGTGGCAATGACCGCGTGTGCGTCGGAGGTTGCGGGAGGGCAGATCTGGGACGCTGACCTCTACCAGCACGCGGGGAGGGCCCTCCGCGCGGCCGTGGACTCCCTCGCCGAGGACGAGGTGGCCCTCGGCCGCTTCCATGCCACGGGCTGGGGCAAGGCCCGGACGCACATCGGCATCTACCTGAGCGCTCATCGTGTGACAGGCGCGGACAAGTACCTCGACTACGCGACAGTGCCTGCCGACTGGCTTGTCGCGGCCCGACAGCCGTCCGGGGGCTACGCGCATACGCCCTTCATCCACGACCTGGGCTCCCAGGAGACCTTCCCCACCTACGTCACCTTCCGCGACGCCCGCGACCGGTCGGCCATCGACGCTATCCTGGCCGTGTACGACGCCACCGGCGATGAGACCTACCTGCAGGCGGCGATGGAGACCGCGGACTTCCTGCTGGAGGCGCAGTATGACTGCGGCGCCTGGCCGTCGGTCTGGCCGCCGCCGGAAAGCGGCTGGCTCCGGCTGCCGATGCTCAACGACTACGTGACCATCAGTCAGACGCGCGTGCTCCTGGCAGTCTACAGGCGGACGGGGGAGGAGCGCTACCTGGACGGCGTCCGGAAGACCGGGGACTTCTTCGTGCAGTGGCAGCTCCCCGAGCCCACGCCCGGCTGGGCCCAGCAGTACAACTTCGATGGCACTCCCGCCTGGGGAAGGGCCTTCGAGCCGCCCTCCGCCTGCGGGCTGCCCTCCGCGCATGCCATCAACCTGCTGATCGACATCCACCTCGCCACCGGAGACGAGAGGTACACGGATCCCATCCCGGCGGCGCTGGCGTGGCTGGAGCGGTCCAAGACGGGACCGAACGAGTGGTCGCGTTTCTACGAGCCCGAAACCGGGCGACCCATCTATGCCGCCAGCCATGACGAGCGCGACATCCGGTACGACCGCGAGGTCCTGTACGAGGGCTACGCGCAGTTCGGCGACTGGGGGGTGGCCCGCTTTGCGGCGCGCTGGGAGCAGCTCCAGGAGCTGGGCAGGGAGGGGCTGATCGAGGCCGAGAGCGCGCCCCCGACGGCTGCTGAGCTGGCGCAGCGGATCACCGACCTGGAGCCGCAGGTGCGGCAGCTTGTCGAGGCTGATGGCCTGCTGGGGGCCTACCCGGAGCAGGGAGCCGGCCTCGACGACCTGGCCGGGGCGGTCCGCACGGTCGCGGACTACCTCTCGGCCGTGCAGAGCCTGAGGGAAGCGGGGACGTGAGCCCGGGCGTCACGTGGAGGCATCAACGGCGGCAGGCAGGGATGCCCGCCCCACGGACCGACGATTCGTGGCGCAGGCTTCCAGCCTGCGGTCGTTAGCGTCGTTGGAGGGGCCGCACGAGCGCCAACGGCGCGAGGTCGGCCCACCACGGTCGTTTGCGCGCTCTCCGTGGCCTGCGGTCAGGTGACAGCACAAGCGGAGGCAGGCAGGGATGCCCGCGCCACGGACCGACGCATCCGTGGCCGCAGGCTTCCAGCCTGCGGTCGTTTCCCTTACTCAGCGCCCACGCGCAGGTAGGCGTCCGCGGTCGTCCCGGAGGCCAGCTCCTCGACGCTGATGTGCCACAGGCCGGGGACGTCGTTGGCCGCGATGTCCGCGGTGATCTCCACCCGCCCGTCCCTCGCGCCGTAGAAGCCGCTGAACTCAGCCGCGCGCCCGTGCGGGTCCAGGATATCCACCCGCAGCGGAACGACGGCGTCCAGCGGCTCGCCGCCCTCGCCCACCACCTCGGCGGCGATGGTGATGCTCTCGCCGGGGGCGGCGCGCTCGGGCGCGGAGACTCGCACGCCCTCGATGGCGCGCTCGGTCACCATGAACAGCCGGCCCTCGCAGGGCCCGAAGTGGCAGTCGATACTGAGCGCGCCGTCCGCGGCCCTCGCCTGCACCTCACGATGCGCCACCAGGTCGTAGACGTGCCCATGGCGGCGCAGCGTCAGCGTGGCGTCGGTGGGAAGCCCGTTCTCCATCACCAGCCCGTGGTGCCCCACGTAGCCGCCATACTCCCGCAGGTCATTGACCGCGAAGAGATAATCCGCGCCGCCGTAGCTGCGCACGTAGGGGATGACGTCCGGGGTGGAGCTGTCCGCGAGGCGCTGGTAGTGCGCGTCGAGCTCCTCCCGCAGCGCCATGGCCTTGTCGATGTTCATCTGCCGCGCCCGGTCCGCCTCGCTGGGCCGCTGGTGAGTCTCGATGAGGATGTCGGGCGTGACGGCCGGGCAGAGGTTCTCATCGCCGATGATGATGCCCCCGCGCTGCTGGAAGGCGTTGACGGCCTCGACCACGCTCTCGGTGAGCACGTCGCAGTCGGGCATCACGAGGACCTTGAAGTCCCCCAGCCCCTCCTGCTCGATGGTCTCCTCGAAGATCACGCGCGGCTGCAGGGAGGCGTACTGGCAGATGAGCCAGGCGTCGCCGGCCCAGCTCCCGTTCCAGCCATAGGTGCCCTTGCCGGCGAACATCTCCGACGCGAAGCTCTCCAGGAAGGCCACGTCCTGCCGGCGGTCGGGCACCTGCCGGAGCGTCGGCCCCAGCGGCCGCACCACGGTGTCCACGAGCCGCTGCAGCTCGAACTTGGTCTGCGGATGCGTGTAGCGGTAGGAGCCGTGCGTGACCCCCGGCAGCAGCGAGCCGATGCCATGGTACATGATGCCCTTGATGGGCCGGGCGATCTTGGTCCAGAAGGCCTCCCGCAGGTGCATGGGCGCGATGGTGATGAAGCGGGCGCCGGGGACCTCACGCTCCCAGCGCGCCAGGTAGCGGCCGGACTCATCGACGGTGCCGGTCCCCTGCGGCCGGACGTCCCGATCCTGGAACTCGGCGCTCTGCTGCTGGGCCTCCTCGCCCGGCTGCGGCGCGGTCTGGGAGCGGTACCAGATGATCTGCGTCATCTTCATGACCCGCTGGTCGGGGCGCTGTGAGCCCCGGGCCATGCACAGCAGCTCCTCGGTCGCCAGCCCGATGCGGATGGGATCAGGATACGAGTAGGTCCACTGCGAGAGGTAGTCCACCTCGCCGCCGGAGCCGTAGACGCTGGCGACGCGCACGGCCGGGTCGTGGAAGGTCCAGAAGTCGTCGCGCCCGGCGGTGTGCAGCCCCCGGTGGAGCTGCGAGTGCAGCTCGTTCCAGCC
>JAYENL010000262.1:0-32582 GCA_034722055.1 Armatimonadota bacterium | reverse complement strand
AGGGTCGGCCCCTCGGCCTCCCAGATCTTCCCGAAGTCGCAGCCCAGGCCGATGTAGTGCGTGAAGCCGATATCCTTGAGCCACTGCAGATTCTCGCCCGCCCCGCCCCACATGACCACCGGCATCTCGCCCGGCAGCTCGCGGGGCACGATGGTCAGATCGAACTGCTCGGTGGAGCTGAATGGCGGGTCGGCGGGGATCTCCACGGTCGCGCGGAGGCGGTAGTCGTCGGGGCGCAGCGACGTGTCCAGCTCGAAGTCCATCGTGTGCCGCTCGCCGGAGGCGATCTCCGGCAGCTCCAGCGTCACGCCGCCCACGCCGAAGAGCCACAGCCGCGCCGTCGCGCCCGCCAACGTCTCGCGCTGCAGGTTCGTCAGCGCGAACCGCAGCGGCTCGGCGGCCTCCATGCGGACGAACACGCGCCGGTGCGAGAGCAGCTCGAAGCGCGCCGGGCTGAACTCCAGCGCCCCCCGGCAGATGCGGACCTGGTCGATCAGCCCCGGGAAGCCGTGGTAGTAGCTGCCAACGCGGTCGCCGATGTGCAGGTCTCTGCGGCCCGGCGCGATTCGACCGTAGCCGGTCTTGGTCTCAGTGCCCCTCACCGAGCCGTCCACGTAGAACGTGCCGGTGCCGGCGCCGTCGTAGACGAACGCGATGTGCCGCCACACGCCGGGCTCAACGTTGAAGGTCTCCGACGCCCACGTCTGCGTCTCATCGCCAAAGCCCAGGTGCATGTGAAGCTGCCGCTCGTCGGGACTCACCTCGCGCCTGAGGATGAGCTGGTAGTCGGTGTCATCGATGTACCTCTTGTCCAGCAGGAAGGCGTCGGGGTACTCGCGCAGCTCCTCCGCCGGCTGGATCCACATCTCGACGGTGAAGGCCCCGTCGGGGCTGAGGTCGGGGCTGTTCTGCGCGATGGCCTTGTGCGGCTCATCCACCTCCGGCCAGCCGCGCTGCGATCGCAGCGCCCGGCCGAAGCGTCCCCCATCGACGAACTCGCCCCCGCGCAGCTCCAGCTCATGGCCGTTGCCGGAGGCGTCGGCGGCCGGCTCCGGCTGGTTGAACTGCCACAGGCCGATGACGTGCTCGCCGGTGGCGTCCTCCCCGGAGTACTCGCTCCTGAAAGGCTCGGCAAGTTGCACGTGAGGGGCCTCCTCCTGCGCCGCCGCCATAGTCAGCGCCGAAAGCAACGCAAGCGTCGCCAGCATGATGCGCAACGCGATCACTCCTGTTGATTGGCCCTGTCTGAGTAGCGCGAATGCATCGAGTCCCGGCGCCGCGCGGTCACGGTCACTGCGCCGGCTCCAGCATCACAACGCGCACCGGCTTGTAGATGCCGCCGGCCATGGCCTGGTTGAGGACCCGGACGGTGAGCTGATTCTCCCCGCCCCAGTTGAGCATCCCCGTCACGTCGATACGGAAGGGCTTGTTCCAGCCGGCCTTGCCCAGGTCATGCTCGCCAGCGTACTGCCCGTTGACCCACACCCAGGCGGACTCATCGACGGACTGGAAGTCAAGCTGCGCCCGCACGGGCGGCTCCCGGTCCGGAAGCTCGAGGGTGGTGCGGTACCACGCCACGCCGGTGTACTCCGCGTAGTCCTCGTGGGCGTCGCCCCAGAACTGCTCGATGGCGATCTCGTCCCAGCCGCTGTCGTCGTGAGCCTCCGCGAACCACTCCTGCTCGCGGCCGACATCATCGGGGTCCTTCCTGATGCGCCAGCCCTCGGCCGGAAGCTGGATGCTCTCAGCGGTGCGGTAGGCCGCGCGGGTCGCCATGATGGCGGTCCGCTGCACGAGGGGGCTGTCGTCCTCGCCCGCGCGCTCGATCAGCGCCGCCGCCTCCGCGCTGTGGGGCAGCTCGATGAGCGCGAAGAGCGCCGCCTGGCGCACAAGCTCGTGGTCGTCGTGCAGGGCGCGCTCGACCAGCTCCAGGCCCGCGGCGCCCAGGGCACCCAGGTTCATGGCCGCGCTCCGGCGCACCAGCATGTCGCGGTGCCGCAGGGCGCGGCCCACCGCGGGCACTGCCTCCTCGCCGCGTGAAGGCAGCAGGCGAGCCGCGGTCCGTGCGACCACCACGTCGGGGTCGCGCAGGGCCTCGGCGAGCGCCTCCACTGACGGCTCGCCACGCACCAGGTGCATGCGCCGCGCTGCGGCGTCTTGGGCTCCGCAAACAGCGGCGGTGATAACGATGACGGTTACGAGAGTGACAGCCCCGGCGAGTATCCGGCGCATGGCCCAGCACCACCTTCCGCGGGCGATTGGACTGCAGGGGATATGTTGGCCGCGCACGCGGGAGGGACCTGCCTGCGCTGGCGACAACTGCCGCGGCACAGGTCGGCGCCGTGCAAGGGCAACGACAAACAGAAACGGCTGGCGGGCTGGGCACCCCGCCGCTCCGTACGACATAGACCACGGCCGGGCCGGGACGGAGACCGGCCCCTCCAAACGGCACGACAAACGGCGTCGGGGAGGGGCCGCACGACGACGGGTGCGGAGCACCCGGAGGAGGCCGGCCCAACACGGGCAACGGCGGGCGCGGCACAGGTCCGCGCCCTACAGCGGGGGACGCGAGGCCTCTTGCCGTGTGGAGGGACCGGACCACTGTCCGGCCCGCCGTTGCCCGGCAGCATTTTGCCGGCAGAGGGAGGTAATGATGTCTGCTCGGGCAAAGGTTCCGCCCGCAGCAGCGGGACCACGCTCCTCATCACGCACCGGAGGCGCTGATGACCAGCCGGGAGCGCGTCATCGCGGCCATCGAGCACCGCGAGCCGGATCGAGTGCCGCTGGACCTGGGCGGCAGCTTCGTCACCAGCATCCACGCTCAGGCGCTGGCGCACCTGCGGCGGGAGCTGGGCCTGGAGGATCGGCCGATCAGGCTCCACGACGCCGTGCAGATGCTCGGCGAGGTGGAGATGGACGTGGTGGAGGCGCTGGAGCTGGACGTGCTGCCCGTCGAGCCGCTGAACCTGCGAGTGGCGGCGCGCAGCGACCGCCACCGCATCTGGAAGCTGTTTGGCATCGAGATCCTGGTGCCGGAGGAGTTCGACGTCGAGCAGGACGAGAAGGGCGGCTGGCTGCTGTTCAACGGGGCAGGAGAGAACCGCCGGGCGACGATGCACATGCCGGCTGACGGCTTCTACTTCGACACCATTGACTACGGCGCATGGGACCCGGACTTCACTCCCCCACCGCTGGAGCGCATCCGCGAGGCGTCCAAGCACTGGCACCTCACGCCCCAGCGGCTGGAGTACCTGGGCTCCCGCGCTGAAAAGCTGCGGCGCACCACCGACAAGGCCCTCATGCTCAACCCCTGGGGCGGGCTGGGCATGCACTACGTGGGGCGGCTGACGGAGTTTCTCTGCCTGCTGGCCGAGGACCCCGCCTACGTCAGGGACCTCTTCGGGGTCTGCGTGGAGGTGGCTCTCGGCAACCTGGAGAGGCTCTGGGAGGTGGTGGGCGAGAACGCGGATCTGATCTTCATCACCGGCCTGGACTTCGGCAGCCAGCGCGCCGAGCTGTTCTCGCCGGAGACCTTCCGTGAGGTCTACCTGCCGGCGCTGAAGGCCCACTACGATTGGATCCATGAGAACACCACGTGGGCATGCTTTGAGCACTCCTGCGGCAGCATCGCCAGGATCGTGGAGGACATCGCCGATGCGGGGCTGGATGTGCTCAACCCGATCCAGACCACCGCGGCGGGGATGGACCCGGCGTCGCTGAAGCGGCGCGTGGGAGGGCAGGTGTGCTTCTGGGGCGGAGGTGTTGAGACGCAGGGGACGCTGCAGTTCGGCACCCCTGATGAGGTCCGCCGGGAGGTGGCCGAGCGCGTGCGAATCTTCGGCGCCGGTGGGGGTTTCGTGTTCTGCCCCGACCACAACATCCAGCCCAACACGCCGCCAGAGAACATCATCGCGGCCTACACCACGGCGCGAGAGGTCGGTCAGTACCCGATTGCGCAGTGACGCATCTCGCCACAGGAGGAAGTGACCATGGATGATCGGCTGAAGGCATTCCGTGAGTCGGGGGAGCGAGCGGTCAGATTCCAGCTTGAGTATCAGCAGCCGGACGGCTCCTTCATCTGGGACGACGAGATCCGCGACGCCTACCACAAGCAGCCCTACTCGTGGGGGATCTCCGGCTGCCTGCCGCAGGCCCACAGGCTCCTGAACTGGATCCGGGACAACACGCTGCAGGAGGACGGGAGCCTCCACGACTACACCGGGGACGTCTACAAGCAGTCGTGGTTCTTCCAGGGCTGCCACCGCCTGGGCCGCTTCGATCTCTCGCACCCGGTGATGGGCTGGTTGATGGCCCAGCAGAAGGGCTGCGGCGGCCTCCCGCACTTCGCCGCCGACGAGACCCTCCGGGCCCTCTCCACGGCCTGGACCGGCGTCTCGGCGCTGTACTTCGGCCGCATGGATGTGGCCGAGCGGGCGGCCGAGTGGTGCATCGGCCTCCTGGACCAGCCTGATCCGGGAAGGTTCTACTTCTGCAGCACCCTCGACGGGCGGCTCGCCACCGAGGAGATCCACGAGAACGCCCAGTACATCGACCTCGGGGAGCTCAAGCAGCCCTACTGGGAGATCGCGTTGCCGTGGATGCTGATGGGGCGGCTGTATCAGGCGACGGGCGACAGATCATGGCTGGAGCACGCCAACCGCTTCTTTGAGTGGTACCTCAGGTGCGGCGAGGACCGGTTCACGTACGTGGGCAGCGGGAAGGGCTCACTGGCCGCGGCCATCCACTACCTCAACACCAGCGACACGCGCGCCCGGGAGGGAGCCATCGCCTTCGGCGAGTTCCTGCTGGCTACGCAGGACGCGGGGGGCGGCTGGCGCGATGAGGATGAGCCGGACGTGCCGCTCATCTACATCGACCACGCCGCCGAGTTCAACGTGTGGCTGCAGGAGATCTCCGGAATCCTGGGCAGTATGCAGTGAGCCAGGCGGGGCCGGATGAGGCAGGCGAGCACGGAGGCGGGAGAGGGGGAGACGGCGACGGCAAACGGCCGGGCGCGAGCGTAGTCGCGCCCCTCCAAACGGCACGACCAACGCCGGCGTTCCGTGGCACGGACACTCCTGTCCGTGCGCCGTTTCTCGTTGTCGGGCTGGAAGCCCGACCTACGCGAAGGATGGAGCCCATGACAAAGACCGGGCCGGAACGGAGGCCGGCCCCTCCAGACGGCTGGGCAACGGCGCCGTTCGCCGTGGTGCCCCCTCCCGCCTGCGCCACGTCGTGTGTGGCGCCAGGGAGGGGGGTGGGCCGAGCGAAGCTCGGGTCGGGGGGAGGCGCGCACGGCGGCTTGCCTCTCCCCCTGCCCGAACCGATGGTTCGGACATCCCCTCTCCCTGGCGCCTTCGCCGCAGGCGGGAGAGGGGGAGACGGCGACGGCAAACGGCCGGCGGGCAAGGCTGCCCGCCGCTCCGTACGGCAGAGGCAGCGCCCCGAGCAGTCATGGAGGGGCCGGACCACTGTCCGGCCCGCCGTTGCCTGCGCACGTCGTTGCGAACGCGAATCCTGACGGGAGCGATTGGCATGTCCGAACCGATGCGGATCGGCCTCATCGGCTGCGGAGGGCAGGGCCGCTACCTGGCGGAGGCGGCGAGGATCACCGGTGAGGCCAGGCTGGTGGCCTGCGCCGACATCCGGCCCGAGGCGGCCGAGGAGGCCGCGGAGCTTCTGGGCTTCGAGGACTGGTACGGTAACGCCGCCGAGATGCTGGACGAGGCGTCGATCGACGCTGCGATCGTGGCCGTTACCCACGACCAGCTTCAGCCGCTGGCGCTGCAGGTGCTGCGGACGGGCAGGCACGTGCTGGTCGAGAAGCCCATGGCCCTGACCGCGGCGGCCGGCCAGGAGCTGGTGGACGCCGCGCGGGAGCAGGACGTGCGGCTGATGGTGGGGTACACGCTGCGCTTTTTGCCTGAGCGACTGGAGATGAGGCGGCTGCTGGATGAGGGCGCGGTGGGGGAGGTCACGCATGTGCTCGGCGGGCAGCTCATCGGCCGGATGGGCGGGTGGCTGAGCGATCGCGAGCGCGGCGGCGGCCCGCTCTACTACGTCGGCACCCACGCGCTGGACTTCGTGCTGTGGATGGCCGGCTCGCCGGTGGAGCGCGTCTACGCCGAGGTCCACTGGGCGGAGGACGCAGGCGTGGAGCTCGACGCCTCCATCACGCTGCGCTTCGCCGGCGGCTTCTCCGGTCAGGTCGTGACGTCCCAGCGCATGGGGGGCCGCTACGGCTGGTGTGACGTCATCGGCTCGGCCGGGCGGCTGCGCACGGTGTGGGAGCGCCCGGAGGTCTGCGTGGAGAGTCAGGCCATCGAGGCCTACCGCACGCCCACGCAAATCGAGGTGCCGGCCACGGCCAACCATCCGCAGTGGCCGCGGGATGCCGGCGCGCGGCTGAGCGGCTTCAAGTACGTCCGCTCCTGGGCCGCGGAGATTCTGGAGTTCATCGAGGCCATCCGGGAGGGCCGCGAGCCGTCGGTCTCGGGCCAGGACGGCGTGCGCGTGCTGGAGGTCGTGGACGCGGTCTTCGAGTCCGACCGCACCGGCGCGCCGGTTGAGATACGCTGAGCCATGAACCAGTATCGCCCGTTTCGTGACATCCGTGGCATCGACGACCTGCGGCTGGCCTCCGAGCAGGTCGGCGATCCCTCGCACAGCGTCCGACTGCGCGAGGCCTACTACCCTGAGCTGTGCGGCTGGGTGACGCTGGAGCTGGCGGAGGATGCGCTCTTCGCCGACGGGCCGCGCGTGCTGCTGGCGGCGATACGCGGAGGCGCCGAAGCGTGGCGGCTGCTGCTGACCGAGCACGGCTATCTGCGCTTCGAGGCCGAGCATCCCGATGCGCCCGCGACGGACTCGGAGGTGCCCGTTCACGCCGCGGTGGACGGCCCGGGCGCGGTCCGGCTGGGCCTGGCGGTCGCCAACTACGCCTGGATGCTGCGAGAGACCGACTACGCCGCCGAGGCCGCTGGCTACTCGCGGCTGAGGCTGCTGGCGTCGCGGTCGGCTGAGGGGCCGCTGATGGCGCTGGGCGCCGAGGACGGCTGGCTGTGCCCGGAGCTGCCGCCGGTCCCGGAGGTGCTGCGCGTCGGCATGGCCGGCGAGCTTGAGGCGTACAACTGCGCGACAGCTCACGAGATCCTCGCCGGCGGCATCCAGCCTGCAGACGATCTGCTCCCCCTGGTGCTGGGCGGCAGCAGCTTCGAGCCGCGATGGATCGACGAGCAGACCGTCGAGGTCTTCACGCGCCCGGAGTTCACCCGCACCAGCTCCTACTGGGTGTTGCTGCGCGTGACCGACGCCGAGCCCGCTCCGCGCCGCCTGATCGTGCGCACCACCTGGCGCGGCGGGGCGAACATGACACCCACCTTCTTTGCCAGCCCCGACCGCCAGCGGTGGCGACGGGTAGTGCCCCGCCGTCTCTCCATGGGCCCGGGCGGCGCGGACTTCGCGGTGGAGTTCGACGCATCCGAGCTGATCGGTAAGTGGCTGGCCAGCGGCCCGCCGTTCGGCGACCCGGAGCGCGAAGGGCTCCTGGCGTGGGCGCGTGAGCAGCCGCACACTACCGTGCGGGAGATCGGGCGGTCGGTGCAGGATCGACCGCTGCATATCATCCGCGTGGGGGCGCGGCCTGATGGCGACGCGCCGCGCGGCGTGGTCATCCTGTGCGGCCAGCACTCGCCGCTGGAGATCATGACAGGCCGGACGCTCCGGCCACTCATGGAGGCGGTGCTGGGCGATGAGGAGCTGCTGGCCGCCTGCACGTTCTACCTCGTGCCCACCGTGAACGTGGATTGCGCGCACTTCGGCGGCAACGGGCTGAACGCGAGCCAGCGGAACCTCAATCGGCACTGGTTTGAGCAGAGCCAGCCCGAGAACGCGGCGGTCATCGAGATGCTCGAGGAGTTGCGCGCGGCGGGACAGCGGATCGACCTGGGCATCGACATGCACGCGGGCGGGGTCTTCCGCAACCACGTGCTCATGCACATGGCCGAGGGCGACGGCGCGACCGTGGGCGAGGGGCTTGAGCGGGAGCAGGAGCGCTGGCGCGATCTGCTGGAGCGCCACGCGGGCCTCCGTCGCGCTGATGGACGCCCGCTGGCCCAGCAGCGGCTGCGTGCCACGGACTACCTGCACCAGAGGTGCGGGTGCGTGGCCTTCTGCCTGGAGATGAGCTCCTGCAGCTACTTCGACCCGCATCAGGGCCGCACGCGGGCCTTCGACATGGAGAGCTTCGAGGTCCTCGGCACGGGCATCGCGGCGGCCTGCAGGGACCAGTTCTGCCGGGGAGGCGCGGTGAGGCCGGACCGAAGTTGAGGTCCTCCCGACGGGAACGTCATACGGCATAACGGCCGGCGGCGTAGGCACGCCGCCGCTCCGTACGGCAACGGCACGGACGGCGACGGGCAATGGCCGCGCGGAGACGAGCGCTGACGCGTGGCGCAGGCTCCCAGGCTGCGGCCGTTTGCGTCGTTGGAGGGGCCGCACGAGCGCCAACGGCGCGAGGTCGGCCCACCACGGTCGTTGGCGCCGTCTCCGTGGCGCAGGCTTCCAGCCTGGGGTGATTTGCGTCGTTGGAGGGGCCGCACGAGGTGCGGCTGCGAAGTAGTCGCCCGAGGTCGGCCCACCACGGTCGTTCGCGCCCTCTCCGTGGCGCGGGCTTCCAGCCTGCGGTCGTTTGCGACGCTGACCTCACGAGGTGCTGACATGAACGTGGTGCTGATCACCGTGGACACGCTGCGGGCCGACCACCTCAGCCCCTACGGCTATTGGCGGCGGACGGCGCCCAATCTTGGGCACCTGGCGGCCGACGGGGTGCGCTTCGAGCGCTTCATCGGCCAGTGCGCCCATACGCTGCCCTCCTTCACCAGCATGATGACCGGCCTGACGCCCTTCGAGACCGGTGTGGTGGCCACGCTGCACTGCGTGCCGGACACGCCCAGCGGGCGGCTGAGCGACGAGACGCCGGTGCTGGCGGAGATGCTGGCGAAGGCCGGCGTCCACACGGTGGCGGTCGATAACCTCATGCAGTTCGCCTGCCACCCATCGTGGTTCGTGCGGGGCTTCGCGGAGTACATCAACCCCAACCCGGAGAGCTTCGTGACGCAACTGGTCGCCGAGCGCATGAACGAGGTGCTGCTCCCGGTGATCGAGCGCCTCCCGGAGCCGTTCCTGCTGTGGGCGCACTACTGGGACCCGCACCGGCCCTACAACCAGCCCGATGAGCTGCTGCGCCCCTTCGAGGACGATGGCTCGCGGCAGCTTCGCAGCACGCCCGACGGCCGAGAGCACATCCCGACATGGGGGACACTCGAGGCGCTGGAAGGCTCGAGGTGGGCGGACGGGGAGATGCGCGACGCCCAGCCGCCGCGTATCCAGGACGCCCGCGGGATGATCGACGCCTACGACGGCGAGATCCGCTACCTGGACGACCACCTCGGCGCGGTCTTCGATACGCTCACGCGCATGGGGCGCTGGGAGGACACCTGCGTTATCGTCACCGCCGACCACGGTGAGACCATGGCCGACCACCTCACCCACTTCTGCCACGTGGAGGCCCTCGATGCCTGCACCCGCGTGCCGCTGATCCTCAAGCCACCGGGCGGGCTGACGATCGAGCGCCCGGTGGTGGATTCGCTCGCCACGCACACCGACATCGCGGCGACGATCCTGGACCTGTTCGAGGTCGAGGCCGAGGCGCCCATGCACGGCCGGAGCCTCCTGCCGATCATCGAGCGGTGCACCTCGACGCATCGCGACCACGTGGTCTCCAGCGGCATGTACCTCCTCGACCGCGACGGCCTCTGGAAGAGCATCGAGGTGGCGGTGCGCACCGATCGCTGGCGGCTGCGCAGGCGGGCGTCGCTGGGCGGGGACTACCCCACGGAGGGCCTGAAGCTCTCGCGCCTGTGGGAGGTCATCGCTCGGCTCTATGAGGATGAGGCCGAGGTCGAGCTCTACGAGACCGCCGTGGATCCCGATGAGCTGACGGATGTGTCCGACGACCACCCGGAGGTCGTGGCGGAGCTGGATGAGCTGCTGCGACCGGCCGTCGAATCTGTCTACTTCTACCGCGCGGAGGCCCCCGATGTCTGAGCTGCACTGGTTCGATGCCAACTGCCTGCTGGGCCGCTCGGTGCGCACCGCCGAGGGTCAGCCGGAGACCGCCGACGACATCCTGGCCGCAATGAACCACTTCGGCATCCACGAGGCCCTGGTGGTGGACGCCGTGGCGCGGGAGGCCAACCCGGCGGCCGGCAACGAGCGTGTCCTGAAGCGGACGCAGCAGCATCCGCGGCTGCACCCGGCCTGGGCGGGGCTGATGCCGCACAGCGAGGAGCTTCCGCCCCCGGCGGAGCTGGTGGGGCGGATGCGAACCGAGGGTATCGGGGCGCTCTTCCTGCACTACGGGTTCATGGATGTGCGCCTGGAGAGCTGGGCCATCGACGGGCTGCTGGAGGAGCTTGAGGGCGCCGGCGTGCCGCTGTTCCTGAACCCGAATCACTGGCGCCAGCCGGCGACGGCGGACCAGACCGATTGGGACGCGGTGGTGCGCATCTGTCGGGACTTCCCGGACCTGCCCGTGGTGGTCAGCGAAAGCCGCATCTTCACCACCCAGCGCACCGCCTACGCGGCGCTTGAGGCCTGCCCGAACCTCCGCCTGGACGTCTCGGCGCTGTGGCGGCACGGGATGATCGAGTTCGTATGCAAGCGCTGGGGCGCGCAGCGGCTGCTGTTCGGGACGGGCCTGCCCTTCCGCGACCCGGGGGCGGTCATGATGCAGGTGGCCTGCTCGGATGTGCCGGAGGAGGACCTGGCCCGCATCGCCGGCGGGAATCTGCGGGAGCTGCTGGCCTGGAACGAGAACGTCGCGTCGGTGGCCGAGCAGGTGCAGCTCCCCGAGCCCATCGATGGGCTGCACCGCATGGCCCGCGAGCGAGCCGACCTCTCCGGCCAGCGCTTTCTCGACTGCCACGGACACCTCGGCGGTGCCGGCCCCATGCACGTGGTCCACGACAGCGTAGAAGGCATGATAGATGAGATGGACCGGCACGGCGTGGAGCTGTGCCTGGTCTTCGGCCTTGAGGGGATCCTGGGGGACGAGACCTACTGCAACGACCTCGTCGCCGACGCCGTGCGGCGCTTCCCGGACCGCTTCATCGGCTTCACGCTGGTGACGCCGAACCACGGGGAGCGGATGATGCGCGAGGAGCTGCAGCGCGGCCACCAGATGGGCCTGCGGGGGATCAAGCTCATCCCGCACTACCAGGGCTACCGGCCCGAGGGACCGCTGATCGACGTGGCCTGCGAGTTCGCGGACGAGCACGGGCTGCTGATCCTGAACCATGACTGGGGCTCGCCGGAGCAGATGCGGCGCCTGTGCACGAGCTACCCGAGGGCCTGCTTCATCACCGGCCACGCCATGCCCAGCTACGGTGAGGTGACGCGCGAGGTCGAGAACCTCTACATCTGCACCTGCCCCTTCCTGGAGTGGGGCAAGTGCGAGCGATTCGTGGAGATCTACGGCGCGGAGCGACTGCTCTTCGGCTCCGACCTCACGGACCTCCCCATCGGCTGGGGGCTGGGGCCGATCTTCCACGCCCGCATCCCTGAGGCCGAGAAGCGCATGATCCTGGGCGGGAACCTGCGGAAGGTGCTGTCTGAGTGGGGGTACCGCTAACGCTGACGCGCCCGATGGTGAGGAGACTGAGAATGCGTCGCTTCGCGCTCGCGCTTGCTGCCATGACCGCCGCGCTGCTGCTCGCCGAGGAGGGCGTCTGTGCCCGGTGGTGAGCAAGGAGAGCCAGAGCATGGGGCTCGGCGAGGTCCGAATCTGGGGGGCTGTGGCGGGCCGGCGCGCCGCCGGCCGGAATCAGACGCGTCCGGGGATGGGGAGCCCCGGACGCGTCGCCCGCGTTGAGTGCGGGAAGTGTGTGACAGCCGCGCTCGCCGCGCGGCTGCACTGGAACGATAGCAGGCCTCGCAACCTGTAGCAATCCGGTGAATCCCGGAAATGCGCCTTCGCGTTTCCCCACATCGGCATGGCTGCATTCCCCTATCCGTACGTCTTCCCTGCCACGCCGCAGGACCCGCACGCCGCCGATCACAGAAGCGGCCGGATGTCCTCCGACAGCTCCCCGAAGACGATGGGGACGCTGCGAGTGACGAACCGCTGCCGGGTGCCGTCAGCGGCTGTGCAGGTGCCCTCAACGGCAATCCGATGCAGGCCTGAGTCCGCGCTGAAGCTCACCTGCACCGGCTCGCCGTTGGCGGGAGCCACACCGAGCTGCTCGACGGTGCGGCCGTCCACGTCCTGGAGCAGCACGTGGCCCTCGACCTCGCCGAAGTCCCGGCCCGCGATGGCCTCGCCACGGCGGACGGTGGCGCTGACGGTGGCGCCCTCATCCACGTGCAGGCCCCACGTGCGCTGGCGAGTGAGCTCGCCGGTCAGCTCGAAGCGATAGGCGGGGGCGTTGTGCGGGTGGACCGCCGGCTCGGCCAGCATGGCGCGGCCCATCACCGGCGCGACGGTCTCGGGCAGGTCGCCGCCGTAGTTGAAGAGGATGAAGCCGTCGGCGCCGAGGTTGCGGGCGATCTCGGCCTGGCCCGCCACCCGGTCGGGTCCATCCAGCCGCCATGCGCCGATGCCGGGGTAGAGGGGCACGCGGCCCGCCACGTGCTGCATCTGGCTGGCGACTCTGGCGGCGAAGGTGGCGTCGGAGGTGGTGTAGTCCATGGGGCAGACGAAGTCCAGCCAGCCCTGCTCGATCCAGTAGGCCCAGTCCTGCCCGATGCTCTCGCGGCAGTTCGGGTAGCTGCTGAAGACGGCCGCGGAGATCTTGCAGTCGGGCTTGACGGCTCGCACCCCCTCAGCGGTGGCCTCCACCAGCCGGGAGATGTTGTCGCAGCGCCACTGCACCCAGGCCTCGCGCACCTCCTCATTCTCCCGCGTGTCCTCCGGCCAGTTCTCCACCTCCAGCCCCGTCGCGGCCTCGAACTTCCGGTGGCAGCGCTCGCAGAAGCAGCCCTGGGGGCCGGGGTAGCGGATGTAATCAAAGTGCACGCCGTCCACGTCGTAGTTCAGCGCCACCTCCAGCATGGTGTTGAGCTCCAGCTCGAAGTTCCGCTCATCGCTGGGGCACAGCCACCTGATCTCCTCGCCGTCGAAGGACTGCTGCAGCCGGCCCTCCTCGCGAAGCTGCTCGACGAACCAGTCCGGAGCCGCGCTGCCGAGGTTCCAGTTCACCTTCCAGGGATGCACCTCGATCCCGTAGCGCTTCGCGGCCTCCAGGCACTCCACGATCTGGTCGCCGCGCTCGGCCACCACGGGGTGGTGTGGGAGGTACTCGCTGTCATACAGCGCCACGCCGCCCCACCACATGTTGGGCACGATGGCGTTGAAGCCGCCCTCGCTGAGGTTCTGCATGGACTCCTCCCAGGAGTCATGGGCGCCGGTGCCGGAGTGATTCCACCAGGCGCGGAACTCGGCGTCCCTGGGAGTGTGGGCCAGCCCGTAGGCCTCGCCGAGGGCCTCCCAGGCCTCGGTGGCCACGTCCACCGTCTCCGGGTACTCCCCAGCCTCAAGGTGCTCTCGCGCGCGGGCGAGCTGATCCCGGTGCCGCCCGAGCGCGGCGCGGACCTCCGCCGGGTGGGGGGCCCGGTCGGCGCCATTCTCGATCCACGCAATTGCCTCATCCATGCCCAGGATGTGTCCCACCTGGTCGGGGGCCTCAAGCGACGCCTCGGCGACCTCCGGCCAGATCTCGGGCAGGTAGCGGCCGAGCATGGACACCATCATCCGCTGCTTGTCCTGGCGGTCGCTCGAGAGCAGGATGTGGGACATGAACAGCCCGGCGTCCGAGGCCGTGAAGGCCGGGATGCCGGTGTTCTCGCCCGCGTCGTCATACCACCAGCCCAGCACGCGCCCCTGGCCCTCGATGGGCTCGACGATAGTGACGTTCCAGGAGTCCTGCTCCACCGCCTCGGGCAGTCCGACGAACTCTCCGGGCTCCTCGAAGCGGATCTCGCTGAACTGCCCCTCGTACTCCCGCTGGGTCCAGCCCGTCTGCTGGATGCCCAGGACCTCGCCAAGTCCTTCGGGGAGGGAGTAGAAGGCCATGATGTGTCCGCCGCCGGCCACGTACTCGGCGATGGCCGCCACCTCGGCCTCGCTCATGTCGGGGTTGTAGGGGAAGATGGCGAACTCGTAGTTCTCCAGAGCCCCGGCCTCGACGTCCTCGTCGCCGATGGTCGAGGTCAGCACGCCGGCGTCGGCGAGGATGTTGGAGACGGTCTCGGCGGCCTGTTGCACGGCGCGCGCCTCACCGCCCTCCTGCTCGATGGTGTGCGTGCCCATCACGATGACGCGGCTCTCGCGGTGGGCCACCAGATTGTCCACGGCACAGAAGCCGGTCCGCGGCGCTCCACGCCAGGCAGAAAGCCGGATACCGTCGATCTGATCCCAGCCGGCCGGGTCGTCCTCGACTCGGAACTCGGAGCGGGAGAAGCTGACTGTACCCCAGCCCTTTCGGGGCATCTGCAGGCCCGCCCCATACCACCCGTCGCCGGAGCGGAAGTAGATGGTGAAGCTGCTGAACAGGCCGGGGTCGTCCACGTACATGTCCATCGTGAACCGGCCCCACTGGCTGAGGTCGAGCTGCACCTCGTGGTCGTAGACGGCGCGCCTCGACGCCTCGACCGTAAAGTCCGCGTTCATCTGCAGCGCTGTCCCCCCGTTGTGCTCCATGAGGCTGACGGGTATCGAGTCCTCGTCAGGGACCCACGCCTCCCGCGCAGCCTCCTCGGAATCGTACTCGAAGTCGTCGAGAGTCATCTCCTGGTCGGCGCCGGACGCCGCCGCGCCAACGATTGCGAAGAGGACAATGATAAGCATCACGCGCAACACCGCGAACCGCCTCCTCCTCGGCGAGCTCTCAAGCCTGTCTCCATTCGCCCGCGGCCGCACCAGGACCTGCCGCGAAGGCCACAGCGCGCTTGGGGACGAATACCGCGGTGGTGAGCGGGATGATACACCGGGTGGTGGTCATGACATGATATGGCGAAGCTCAGCTTCTCTTCACAGGTCGCTCTGCGGGCTCTGGAGGAGGGTGTCGGTCGCTTGTATCTGCCTGGTGGTGCTGGGCAGCGCGCTCGCCTGGCCTGAGGTGACGACCGGCCAGGAGGGCGACATCTATGTCCTCGACAACGAGCACATGCGCGTGGAGATCGACGCCGCGGGCGGGGCACGCATCCGCTCCTGGGTCCTCAAGCCCTCGGGCCGGGAGCTGATCGCGCTGTGGGAGAGCACAGGGGACATCGGCGGCGCCCTCGATGACCGCGCGGTCTTCACCGCGCAGCGCTACGACGCGGCCATCATGCGCCCCGGCCCTGAGGTGGGCACGCTCCGCTTCGAGGTGCGAGACCGCTCCGGGCTGGGGCTCGTGAAGACGATCAGCCTGGAGGCCGGATCGCCGGCCCTGCGGGTGACCTGGCAGCTCAGCAACGGCTCCCAGGCCGAGAGGACGCTGTGGATCCGCAGCTTCCTGCTGCCCGGCACAGGGCCGCAGACCGAGGAGCATCTCTACTGGGTCAACGCCGGCGATCAGTCGGTGGAGGGCGCGCCTGACGCGGGCGGCTACTTCGACGCCGCAGAGCCGGAGGTCATGGCACTGTGGGACGGCCGGACCGGCGACGGGGTGATGGTCTACGCGCCGGGCGTGGATCGCTTCTACCTCTGGCGCGGCAGCCGGGAGCACCCCACCTTCGAGTGGATCTACGCGCCGGTCCCCGCCGGCCGCAGCATGACCGTGCAGGCGGCGATGGTGGCGCTCGAGGGGGAGACCGAGGCGCCTGACTGGTCGGCGCTGGCGCAGGAGTATGGCGCCGACCTGCGAGGGCCGCGGATGGCCGAGGTCGCCGGCTGGGTGGATGAGGCCACGGCCTTCGGCGTGACCGACGCGGAGCGGCAGCGCGGCTTCTGGCTCTCGGTGGGCGAGGGCGACGGCAAGCGGCGCCTGCCGAGGCCACTGGAGATCGATCTGCCGCGCGATTCGGCCCGCTACGTGTCTGTGACGCTCAACGTCCTCCGCGACCTCTCGGCTCGGCTGGCGGCGGACGTGCCGGAGGACTGGGCGGGCGGCATCACGGTCTTCCGGGACACGCTCGGCGAGGACCGGCGGGAGCTGCTGCCGCCGCCGGAGGAGCCGCTGACCATGGGCTCGGGCTCGCGTGAGACGCTCTGGCTGCGAGTGGCCAGCACCGGGCGGCAGCGGGGTGCCTACGAGCCGACTGTGGCGCTGACCGTGGGCGAGACGGCCGTGGAGGTGCCTCTACGCGTGCGCGTGTGGGACGTCAGCGTGGAGGACGGGCGACCGTTTCACGTGCGCGGCTACTGCGGCGGATTCCCGGTGTGGGCGGGCGGATATGAGATCGATGACGCAAAGCTGCGGCGGCTGGAGGCCATCCTGAAGGCCTTCGCGGAGATGGGCGGGGACGTGCTGGACTGGAACGCCAACTGGGTGCAGATCCTGGACCACGTGCGGGTCGCGGAGACCGGCGAGGTGCTCAGGGAGGTCTCCGAGCAGGAGCCGGAGCGGCTGGACCTCGACGATCTCCCGGAGCTGGACTTCTCCTACTACGATCCCTGGTTGGAGCTGGCGAAGCAGTACGGCGTCACGCGGCTGGAGACCTACATGATGCACCCCGGCAGCAGCCGCATCGGCTGGAAGCTGCTGTCGCCGGCGGTGGGCAAGGGGCGGGTGGAGCCGGGCACGCCGGAGGCCAGGCGGGTGATGGTGTGGTTCTGGCGAGAGATGCGCAGGGAGCTGGCCGAGCGAGGCTTCGAGGGCCTGTTCTGCAAGGTCAGCGACGAGATCTCGCCGGAGCACATCCCCTCCTACATCGAGACCGCGGAGCTGGCTCGCCAGGCCGGCTGGCGACCGTTCACCACCATCACGGGCATGGTCGCACGCACCGCAGAGCATCTCAACGCCCTGAACCCGCACTGCGACCAGTGGCAGCTCGGCTACGGCTCCAAGGATACCTTCCTGGACCTGGTGCACACCCGCTACGAGGTCGCGGAGGAGACCCACGAGCTGGCCGGACCGTGGGCGCAGTACCGCAACGGCGGGGCCGAGGACACCTGGGTGATGCGCGTCTTCGGCGAGGGAGGGCCGGTGCAGGTGGCGCCGCAGCAGGTCGAGAGCCTGGAGCTTTTCGAGGACGGCCAGCCGCTGCAGAAGGAGGGTGGGAGTCCGTGGGGCAACACCGACCGCGGCGTGGTCATCACCGGTGGCGCGCTGCACCAGGTGCTCTACGTCAGCCCGCGGGAGGGGACGCCCGAGGACCACGCCTACGAGCTGCGCATCACGGTCCGCCGGCCCTCGCCCCACGGCCGCCCGCTGGTGACCATCGACGAGAGCGATGAGGTCTGGTTCTACGGCGGCGGATCGAGGCCCTTCCGGCGCTCCTACCACTCCGGATGGGTCTATCCGGTCATGGCGCTCTACCACGATTTCGACGGCTACGGCCTGTGGGCGTTCCTGCACTGGAACAGGACCGAGAACATCATCTGGGTGGATGAGGAGACCGCGGAGGTCACCGTCTCGCCGGCCTACTGCGGCTACCGCGACGGCTGGCACGATACGCTGCTGCTGAGCCAGCTCATCCGCGAGCGCGGCCGGGAGGCCTTCGACGCCATCGTGGCGGAGGAGAACGCGGTGCTCGACGTGGACATGCGGACCAGCGGGGTGTATCACTTCAGGACCATCGTGAACGCCGCCGATCCGGTGGCGGTGAACACGGCCCGCCGGCGCGCGCTGGAGGCGCTGGCCCAGGACCGATAGCTTACCGACGCGCGACAAGGATGGGGCAGGTGACTGCTGTGAGCGATCTGGCGCTGCTGGACGGACAGCCGATCTGTAGCTTCGAGCGCAGGGAGCTGTGGGAGCCCGACTACGACCGGGAGACAAAGCTGTGCCGGCGGATCATCGAGGAGCGCGCCTTCTCGGACACCGGGCACCCGCTGGTGCTGGAGTTCGAGAAGGCCTTCCGCGAGAAGGTGGCCGGCACGGAGTGGGTGCTGCCCCAGAACAATGGCACATCCACCCTGCTGGCGGGCTACTTCGCTGTCGGGGTAGGGCCCGGCGACGAGATCATCACACCCACCTATAACTGGATATGCAGCTTCGGGCCGGCCACGATGCTCGGCGCCCGTCCGGTGTTCTGCGACATCGAGCCGGACACCCTGTGCATGGACCCCGAGGACCTGCCGCGGTGCCTCAGCGAGCGCACCAAGGCCATCCTGGTGCCCCACCTGTTCGGGGCGGTCTGCGACATGGACCGCATCATGGCCTTCGCGCGCCAGCACGACCTGGCGGTCATCGAGGACTGCGCGCACTCGCACGGCGCGAAGTGGGACGGGCAGCTTATCGGCTCCATCGGCGACGTGGGCTCCTACTCCATGCAGGGCGGGTCGCCCGGTGGCAAGCCGGTAGCGGCGGGCGAGGGCGGGGTGGTGGGCACCAGCGCCCGCCTCTGCTACGAGCGCATCCTGGCTATGGGCCACCTCAACCGCTACAACATCACCGATGAGCTGACGCTGGAGCCCTATAGCAAGCTGACGCAGGCCGGTCTGGCAATGGTCAAGTTCCGGGCCACCAACCTGTCCATCGCCATCGCCACGGTGGCGCTGGAGAACCTGGAGTACCGCAACCGGCGGGTGCAGGAGAACTACGACGAGCTGCTGGCGCTGATCGAGGACGTGGAGTGCATCGAGCCGCCGCGCTTCTACGACAAGGCCCAGCCGGCCGGCTACTACGGCAACATGCGCATGCTCTACCACCCCGAGAGTCTCGGTGGGCTGTCGGCGGACACCTTCAAGGCGGCGGTCAACGCTGAGGGCGCCTCACTGGCGGGCCGCAACTACGAGGGCTGGCACCTGTGGCCGCCGTACAGCACCGGCTTCCCCTACTGGGGGGACGGGCGCGGCCCGCTGTCGATCGATGGCGGCTACCAGCCGCCGAAGCGCGAGGAGCTGCCCCAGGCGGTGGAGGTCATCCCGCGGATCCTGGCGCTCCCGACCATGATCGAGCCGCCGGAGGGCTACATCGAGGCCTTCGCGGCGGCGATTCGCAAGGTCGCCGAGCGCTTTGAGGACCTGCTGCCGCACGATGAGCGGATCTCGGGGGAGATCCAGCGGCGACTGCAGTCCGGCCCGCCGCCGCTCATCCGCTGAGCCCGGCTCGGCAGGAAGAAGGCGCACGGCGCAAGGGGCGGCTGCTCATCGATCCCTGGCGCAACAGCCGGGGGCAGACCTCTGTGGCGCCGTACTCCGTGCGCGCCAAGCCGGGGGCGCCCATCGCCACGCCGCTGGACTGGGAGGAGCTTGACGACCCCGAGGTCGGCCCCCAGCGCTGGACCGTCGCAAACATGCTCGACCGGCTGGCCGACCGCGGCGACCCCTGGGCGGAGATGGACCGGCGTGCGCGCAACCCGGCCGAGGTCGTCGATGAGCTGACAGGCTGAAAGGTCTCGGCGCCTCCTGCAGCCAACTACCTCTTACGTGGTCGTTATCCTGTATCGGGAGTGGGGGAGATGAGACGCTGGCTTTTCCTCTGCGTCGTTGCGCTGTGCACCACCGCCGCGGCCTCCGAGATCACGCAGCTCAAGCCCCTGTATCCCCGCACCGAGCTGATAGTGGGGGGAGAGGCCCGTTGCGCTATCGTTACGCCGGAGCGAGACGACCTCGGGCCGCTGGCCGAGCAGTTGGCGGACCGGCTGGAAGACGTCGGAGGCGATCGGCCGGCGATTGTCTCCGCCGATGCCGTGGTCTCCGACCACTGGGAGCTGGACGTGGAGCTGATCGCCGGCCGCACGCTGGTGGCGCTGGGCAACATCAACACCAATCGGCTGCTGTCGGTGCTGTGGGGGATGGGCCACGCCTGCGCGGACTCGGTCTTCCCCGGCGAGGGCGGCCACGTCATCCGCACCGTCCACGATCCCTTCGCGGGTATCCCCGGCGGGGAGGGCATCAACGTCCTGGTCCTGGCCGGCTCCGACGCCGCCGGTGTGGAACGCGCGGTGGATGTCTTCACCGAGCGCTATCTGCCAGACGGCGGAGACATCGCACTCCAGCAGCCGGTTGTGGACATCGAGTTCACGCCCGAGCACCATCGCTTCTACCCACCGGTGGACCACTGGCTGTCCTCCAAGCGCCAGCCGCAGTACTCCACCATGGAGTGGTTCCGCAGGTACCTGCAGGACCAGGGGCTGATGGACGAGGATGGCGCGATCCTGCGCAGGGATGAGGGGACGCTGGTCAACGTCACGGGGCCCATCGCCCGCATCGCCCAGACCTGGTTCTGGACCGGCAATCCCGAGCTGCCGCCGCTGATGAAGCAGATCCTGGACCGCAACCGGCAACTGCTGGCGAACGTGCCCTCGCGGGTGGAGATGGAGGCGGCGTCGGCGGCGCACGTGCCCTGGTGGGACATCGTGGAGGAGCTGCCGCTGTGGACGGACCAGGATCGGCTCGATGTCACGAACGCGCTGCTTGCCGACGCCCTTCAGGGGCACGAGCGGCGGTCCGCGCACGAGATGGTCAAGGAGGGCTACGTCCAGGTTGTGGACCACAACCACGGGACGAACTCGGCTCTGAACTCCTGGACCGCCTGGCAGTACTTCGACCGCTACTACGATCTGCCGGAGACACAGTACTGGATGTCCGTGGCCAGCGCCATCTTCGCCGGCCAGTGCGCCAGCCATCAGATCCTGGAGGACGCTGCCGGATACCTGTGCTATGCGCCCGCGGACGCCATGATCTACGCACTGGGCAGCCGCGACCTCACCTACTTCGAGCGGGGCGTGGCACGCACGCAGGCCGAGTTCATCGCCCAGGCCTGCGTCAGCAACCTGGGGCTGTCCACCGGCTTCGGCGACACCCCGAGCCTGGTCTACCCCGGGGTCTTCCAGGCCATCTCGCGGGCCGGCTGGTTCTACCGCGACCGGGACATCCTGTGGGTGGCCTACAACGTCCTGCACCAGAACTGCGGGCTGCGCGTGTTCCAGAGCAACCTGCCGGTGGACCTGAGCGTGCCGGACGGGCCGCCACAGCAGTGGACGGGGATGCGCAAGCTGCCCATCTACGCGCAGACGCTGGGCAGCGGAGAGGGCTCCAAGGAGCTGGTATATGACCCGAAGGAAAGCGCCGGCGAGCAGTGGTTCAACAAGATCGTCTTCCGCGAAACCTGGGACCCGGAGGCCCAGTACCTGATCCTGGACGGCTGCGGGAGCTTCCACGAGTTCGAGGGCTATCCCAACGGCCCCTCGGGGCACCGACACAATGACATCAACACCATCCCGTGCTTTACCGACGTGGGCCGGATGTGGCTGGTTGACCACACCTACGGGGCGCGGGCCATCAAGGACCACTCCGGGCTCTACATCACCCGCGACGGCGCGCTCAGCTACCAGGATCGCCAGGCAAAGCTGATGGACTTCGCGGAGGGCGACCGGTTGGCGCTGTGCCGGAGCGTCTACGAGGACTACTCCGGCGCCACCTGGGAGCGCTCCATCATCTGGCGGGTGGGTGACTGGTTCGTCATCCTCGACCGCGCTATCGCGCAGGAGCCCGGGACGTACGTGGTGCGCTGCAGCCTCCGCGGACTCGGCGAGCACGAGCTGCGCGATGGCCGCCTGCGGCTGGAGCAGGAGGGCCGCTTCTGCCACCTCATCACCGACGGCCTCGGCGAGCTGGCGGTGGAGCTGTTCCAGCAGCCGAGCGCGGACCACTGGGAGTCCTTCTACCCGCACGCCGAGCCGGTCGCCAGGGTGCTGCAGCAGGATCGTGCGGCGGCGCTGGAGCCGGGGGAGAGTATCGGCTTCGCGAATGTGGTGGCCGCGTCCGAAGATGAGGCCACGCTCAGCGCGGTGCGCGTGCAGCGCACCTCGGAGCGGGCGGCGATCGTTGAGAGCCCCAGTGGGGCGATGGTCTGCGGCCTGGGGGAGCTTCCGGGGGGCCTCGGCGAGGCGAACCTGTGGGCCGTCGCCCGCGATGAGGTGCTGCTGGCCGGCGCCACGCGTCTCGGCGAGCTGAGCGCCCAGCAGCCGGTCGATGTCTCCATGGCGCGGGATGGACAGCCGCGGATCGACGGTGAGCTGCAGGGCGATGTCCGCGGCGCGCTGCAGCGGATGATGGGCGAGGTGCTGGACGCGGCCCGGAGGATGGCGGCAGCCTGGCAGCCGCCTGACGAGGGACTGGCGGAGGCCGACCTCCCGGCCCTTGACGGTGAGAGCATCGATCTGGGCACGCCGGTGGCCGCGTTGACCGAGGCCGACCTGGACGCCGACGGAGCGCCGGAGTGGATCGTCGCCGGCGCCGAAGGTGTGACCGCCCTGCATGGCAACGGAGCGCGCCTGTGGCAGTTCGCCACCGAGCGGCCCTGCCTCTCGCTGGACGCGGCGGACCTCGACGGCGACGGCCGCGCCGAGGTCGTGGCCGGCTGCGAGGACACCAACGTCTACGCCCTCAGCGCCGCCGGGGAGGAGCTGTGGCGATTCGAGTGCAAGGCCGGCACGGCGAGTCTCGTCAGGGCGCCCGCGCCGGAGATGATCCGCATCGCCGACCTGCAGGGAGACGGCACGCTGGAGATCATCGTCGGCGCCAACTTCACGCACTGCCTCTCGCCCTCGGGTGAGGTCCTGTGGGAGCACTACCTGCGCTTTTCCCGCGGGCGCATCTGCGGGGATTTCAACACGGGGCTGATCGCCGACGTGGACGCCGACGGGCAGCTTGAGGTGGTCTCCCTCTACCGGGACTCCTACCATAAGGGCGTGGTCTACTCCCCCGAGGGCGAGATGGAGATCCCGTCCGAGGGCTACGGCTTCAACACCGTGCTGCCGCTGGACGCGGCGGTCACGAACCTCTACGGGCGCGACGAGGGCCTGCACATCATCGTGGGGGGCGACACGCGCTTCTACAAGTACTGGGGCTACGGGCAGTTCGCCGGCCAGGCCGCCGGGCGCAAGAGCGGCTGCTTCCCGCATCTGGCCGTCTGGGAGCCCGAGGGCGGGAAGCCTGTGCTCTACACCGCCACTGACATGGGCGCGGTCCTGGCCTGGCGCAATGACGAGGAGCGCACCGACCAGTGGCTCAAGCTGGAGCAGCTCTGGAGCTGCGTGGTCGGCGAGCGGATCACTGCGCTCGGCGTCGTCGAGACCGGTGCCGAGCCGATGCTTCTCGTCGGCACGCGCGGGGGTGCCACGTGGCTTATCGATGGCCTCAGCGGACACGCCGTGGCCCGCGGGGAGCCGACCGGATCGCCGGTGGTGCACATCACCGCCGAGGACGAGGGCGCGGTCGTGACGCACGCTGACGGACGGCTCGAGCGCCTGCCACTGGACTGACGGGGCTCGGGCCGGTCTGCGCTGAAGGGTGGCCGGTAATCGTCTGGGAAAAGGGGAGAGAGCGATGAAGAAGCACTACGACTTCCACGTGGAGCATGCCAAGAAGGCGCTCAAGCAGGCGTCGGAGAAGCTGGAGACGGTTGACCACGTGCTGCAGTTCGCCGAGGTCAACGCCCAGCTCGCCACCGCCGCAATGCTGGAGCAGATCGCGCACGAGATGTCCATGGAGCGGCGGAAGCGCTGACGGCCGAAGGGGGCATGCGCCGTGATCGGCATCGGGATCGGCGTGATCTTCGACGCCTTGTTCCCCGGCCTGGTGGGGCTGCTCTACCAGATCCCGCTCGCCGCGCTGATCGCGTGGCTGGCCATACGGGGTGAGGTGGCGCGACAGAGCCGCCGGGAAATGCTGCTGCCGCTGATCGCCGCCATCGGTGTCGGCGGCCCCGTGGCGGTGTTCGTGATCGCCCGCATCCCCATACCTCTCTCGTGGGTGCTGGCCCTCGTGGCCCACTGGGTGGGCGTCTCCATGCTCCTGGACTACTACCTGGACGTGCGCCTGGAGGAGAGCTACCGCCTTACCGGGAGCATGCTGGTGCCCACGTGGCTGGCGTGGCTGATCATGGGCGCCGCCAGGATTCTCATCGCCGGCGTGACCTGACGGGAGGGGCCCTGTCCGCGAGTGGGCTGGGCCGGGGTGGAACCTGAGCGGTGCGTTGGCGAACGCACCGCTCACCGCTCGCTACGCTCGCGGCGGCCCCTCCACCGTGGCAAGAGGCGTGTTGTCCTGGGTGTGACCTGACGGGAGGGGCTCTGTCCGCGAGCAGGACACGCTGTGCGTTCTGTCGGCCCACCTGCCAAGTACTGCAGGGGCCCTCGCCGGCAGACCGTTTTCTGAAGGGAGCTGTCATTAATGATCCGCTGGAT
The DNA here is from genome assembly GCA_034722055.1 of Armatimonadota bacterium. Classification (GTDB taxonomy): domain Bacteria; phylum Armatimonadota; class Zipacnadia; order Zipacnadales; family UBA5352; genus JAYENL01. Next base: position 8,243 of record JAYENL010000262.1, on the reverse strand, counting down.
CCCGCCCATCGTGGCACTGATAACCGTGAGCGTGGCACTGGCGAACGACCTGCCGAATCCCTACGAGCGGTCTGAGGAGCCCTCCATCGGCCCGGCGCCGGTGCCGGTGATGGAGCAGATGTTCTGGGTGGAGGTAAAGCTCGACCCGGCCACCGAGGTGGAGGTCTCCGCGCCGGAGGGCGTGACGCTGCTGGACCGCACCAGGCCGGGCCAGGGGAACGGGTGGTCGCGCTTCTACTTCCGCTCCGAGCGGGGCATCCGCGACGCGGAGATCGTCCTGCACCCGGCCGGCGCCGAGGCCATGCACGTGCCCCTGACGGTGCGTACCTATCGAGAGGACATCGAGCACTGGATCCAGCAGGTCCCCGGCATCCAGCCCGACGAGCGCAAGCGCGGGCGGTCGTACTACACCGACGAGATGCTGGAGATCGCGCGCGAGAACCTGGAGGCCACCCCGGAGCTGGCGGAGGGCGTCCAGCGCTCCACGCGCTACGACTCCATGTCCGATGAACAGGTCTTCGCCGCGCTGCCCTCCTGGAGCGTCCCCCGCCAGTGCTACAGCAACTGGCCCTGCCCCGACTGCGGGGAGGCCATCTTCAAGCATTCCGGCTTCTACCCGTGGCGCGCCGACCGGGGCAATCCCTGGAAGCTCACCTGCCCCGACTGCGGCCGGGAGCTGCCCACCAATGACTGGGCCAACGATGACTTCACCTCCGGCGAGTATCCCGACGACGGCTGGGGCTTCCCGCTCACCGGCCAGGAGCGCGAGGACTACGCCGGCTGGATCGCCTACTACAACCACCACGTCCTCTGGCAGCACCTCGGCGGCGAGCTGCGGCGGCTCTCCCTGCGCTACCTGCTCTTCGGCGATGAGGAGGCGGCGCACACGGCCGGCGTTCTGCTGGCGCGCATGGCCTACGTCTACCCGGGCCTGAACATGCGCTGGCAGCAGGTGAAGCCCGGCTACCTCCGCCCGGGGCGCCTGCTGGTGGACGGCAACTGGGAGCGGACCCAGATACTGGTGCCGGCGTGCAAGGCCTACGACGCCGTCTGGGAGTTCCTGGGCCGCGACCAGGCCCTGGCGGAGTTCCTGCACAGCAAGGATGCCACGATCGAGGACCCCGATGATGTCCGCGCGCTCATCGACACCTACCTGGTGCAGGTGTTCGGCTTCGACTGGCTGCGCCGGGAGCTGTCGGGCGGGAACATGGGCGCCCGCGAGCGCGACCTGGCCTACATGGCGGTATGTGCGAACATGGGCCCGGTCACCGACCGGTGGATCGAGGAGCTGTTCACCCACGCCTACTCCTCGGGGCTGAACAAGGGTGGCTTCGATGACGAGACCCTCATCAACACCATGACTCGCGAGGGGCCGGTCATCATTGCCGCGCTGGGCTACGCCTTCGGCTACCTGCCCAGCAAGTCCGACATGGCGGAGATCCTGGCGCGAGTGCCCTCGGAGCGCTGGGCGTCGCGGTGCGACCTCTACGACGAGGATCGCTACCCCAAGCTGCGGGCGGAGTTCGACGCCTGGCCGCAGATGACCGTGGCGGGGCTGTTCGGGCCCAGCTACGGCGATAGCGGCAATCCCTGGGGCGCGCGCTTCCCGGACGGCATTCCGGCGCGGCTGAAAACCGCCTACATGCGGGCCTACCGTCGGTGGCGTACCGACGGCATCGCGCGAGCGCTCTATCGCGCCGGCGAGCCGCACATCGAACTGTTCGAGCCCAACGTCTGGGACGAGGTCGTCGAGCACGCACAGCGGGTCGGCCCGGCCGAGCCGCTGCGCAGCCGCGTCATGGACGGTGTGGGCTTCGTCTTCCTGGAGTCCCGCCCCGAGGCCGAGGAGGTGGAGGACCGCGCCGGGCTGGCCCTGCGCTACGGCTACGGCCGCGGCCACCACCATCACGACAATCTCAACGTGGAGCTGTTCGCGCGCGGGCTTGACCTGGTGCCGGAGCTGGGCTACCCGTGCTGGGCGCACCCCATGGGCAACACCAGCTTCGTGGCGCACCACATCACCGGGATGATCGACCGCAAGCCGCAGTACCACGGGGCCATCTCGCACGGGACGCTGGAGGCTTTCGCCGACGCGCCGGAGGCGTCTTTCGCCGACGTCTCCGCCGAGCCGGACGGCTTCCCGAATCGCTTCTACCGCCGCGCTATCTGTCTGGCTGACGCGCCCGGCGGGAACGTCTACGTCTTCGACGTGCTGCGCATGGCCGGCGGCAGTGTGCGGACCTGGTGCTTCCACGGCCCGGCCTTCGACGAGTTCGACAGCAGCCTGCACTTCGGCCCCGCCGGCGAGGAGGCGCTGAGGGTGGAGCGCATCGGCCGCGGCCTGGCGAACAACATCGTTGAGCCGCAGATGGCGCGCGATGACGGCAAGGTGGCCGCGGACTGGAAGTACGCCGATGAGGAGGTGCGCCTGCGCGTGGACGTGCTGGGCGAGGCCGGGCGTCGCTACATCACCGCCCGCTGCGCGAAGCCGGACATCCCGCCCATCCGCTACCTCTTCGCTGAGGAGGAGGCTGAGGATGGCGCCAGCGAGTTCGTCTCCATCTGGCAGCCCTACCGCGCCGGGGACGGGCCCTTCATCCAGCGCATCCAGCGCCTGCCGGTGGAGGGCGAGGCCGAGGAGGGCGAGTTCGATACGGTGGCGGTGCGCGTGACGCTGGCCGGCGGGCAGGTGGACAGCTTCATCTACTCCCTCGACCCCGGCGCCGAGCTGCGCGTGGGCGAGCTCGAGTTCTCCGGCAGCTTCGGCTACTGGTCGGAGCTCAACGGGCGGCCGCGCTGCGCGCACCTGGTGGGCGGCCGCTACCTGCGCAAGGGTGAGACCGGTCTCACCATCGATCAGCCGCGCTTTGAGGCTACGATCACTGAGGTGGACCTGGCGGAGAACGTCATCACCATCGACCGGGAGCTGCCCACCGGCGACGCCCTCGCCGGGCGGGTGATCTACCTGCAGGGCGGCCCCCACCGCACGGCCTATCACATCGAGGAGGTCCTGGAGCCGGGGAACGTGGTCCGCCTGGACCTCAGCTCCATCATCTTCCGCTCAAAGGTCGAGAGCTTCGCGGACGATGGCAGCCACCTGGTGTCCGAGATCCCGCCGTCGATCGAGGCCGCGCGGGGCTTCAAGCCCGGCTACTACGACGGGGCGGTCATCACCGGCGAGGACCTGCAGGCCCGCTATCGCGTGGATCACATCGAGGACAGCAGCGTCTTCGCCGACCGGCCCCTGGACCCGTCGGACTTCCCCGACGCCGACGGCGACGGCCGGGTGGTGTTCTGCATCTACGACCACGGCCCGGGCGACACGATCGTGGTGTGGCGCAACGCGTTCAGGCGGCGGGAATAGCCGCGGGACGCTGGACTGACTGCGGATGGCGCGGGTATACTGAACCTGCGTGAAGACATCGGAGAGGAGACGTGGCTGACGTGGCAACGAGATGGAGCACGGTCGCGGATGGCGAGTCCGGCAGGGACTCGCCCGAGGACTGGAAACCTGAGGAGCGGGGAGCAAGGATGCGGGAAGCGCTAACGAAGTGCGACGAGTTGCGCCAGCGCATTCTTGCGCGCCGGGGCAAGCCGCTACCCGCGGGATGGATGACTCGCGCCGTCAAAGAGGATCGACGGTGAGCGAGGATTCCACACAGGTCTGCGCCGACGCCTCCATCATCGTCAAGCTGCTCGTTCCCGAGGACGACAGCTCCCTCGCGGTGACCCTCTGGCGCCAATGGGGCGAGGCGGACGCCACCGTCTGGACGCCCGGCAACCTGGCGCTCGAGGTTCTGAACGGGGTACGGAGAGCGGCTCTCTGTGGGCTCATCACTTGGGAGGAAGCGAGCGCGGCAACAGACCGGCTTGCCGCCCTACCAGTGGCAACGATGCCGGTCCACGAGCTTAGGCCGAATGAACTCTGGGGCGGCTTCGTCGTCCGCTTCGACGGCCTCGTCACGCCCTACGATGCAGCGTACCTGCTCGTAGCCGAACACCACAACTGCGAATTCTGGACCGCAGACGATAGCCTCGTGCGCACGGTCGCCGACGAGCTGCCGTGGGTCCATTCGCTATCGGAGATCGTTAACGAGCAGACGTAATCCTCGTCACTTGCCTCCGACCTTCTCGGTAAGGTCGGCCGCAAACGCCTCCACCGGCTGCAGATAGTCCTCGGCATCGTCGGCCCTCACGCGCCTGTCGATCAGCGTCAGAGTCGCCACGGGGTCACAGCCGGTCAGCTTCGACATCTCCTCGTAGGCGCCCGTGTCGCCGCGTCCGCCCATGGTGGCCACGAAGGCCACGCGGTCGAGATCAGCGGCGAGCTGCTGGCAGAAGGTCCGCACCGCCGGCGTGCACGTAGAGGCCCACACCGGGGTGCCGATCACCACCAGGTCGAAGGAGCCCACGTCTGCCTCCACGGGCTCGATCTCAGTGGGGCGCCTCAGAGCGGCGTCCCGGCCTCCCCCCAGCCAGCCCATCATCCCCCCGCGTCTCGCCCTGTCCATCAGCTCCTCGACGACCACCTCCACGTCATCCGACGCCGCCCGAAGCGCGTCGGCGACGGCCTCGCAGCACTTCCTCGTGACACCGGAGCGGGAGTAGTAGACGACGAGCACGCGCATCCAGCCCACCTCCAGAGAGCAGTCCGTGACCTCCCCATCGAGGTTTCGACCGCCGGCCGCCGGTCCCCTGCATATCCGCCGCATCGAGGATTCCGGCTGGGTCAAGTCGAAGATGCTCCGCGTGCCAGCGCCGAGGGGGCCGACTTCGTTGGGCTTCACAGCCCTCCTCAGGGCGGCGCCTGCGCGCCGTTGGTCGTTCCGTTTGGAGGGGCGGGCCTCTGTTCCCGCCCGGTCGTTGTCGTTCGCGTTGACCGGACAGGGGGAGAGGCCGCCGTTGCCGTAACGGAAGAGCTTCCCGGGTGAGGCGTCAAGATGCTCACCGACCTGCACGAGGTCCTGCAGCGCTTCTACGCGGGCGAGAGCGGGGAGACCGAGGTGGAGATCGGCGACTACCGCGCCGACGCGATCCGCGATGGCGTCATCTACGAGATCCAGACCGCCTCCTTCGCCGCCATCCGCGATAAGCTCCACGCCCTCGCCCGCCAGCGTCCGGTGGTGCTGGTGCATCCGCTGCCGCGCTTCAAGTACATCGTGAAGCTCGACCCCGAGACCGGCGAGGAGCTGTCCTGCCGGCGCTCGCCAAAGCGGTGGCGCTTGGTGGAGGTGTTTGAGGAGCTGGTGCACGCTCCAGGGCTGCTCGCGCGGGGGAATCTGAGCGTGGAGCTGGTGGTGACGGTCGAGCGCGAGCTGCGCTGCGATGACGGTGCGGGGAGCTGGCGGCGCGGCGGCGTCTCCATCGTCGGCCGGGAGCTGATGGCGATCCTGGAGGTGCATCGCTTCGACCGGGCGCGCGATCTGCTGGCGCTGCTGCCGGAGGGGCTGCCTGAGGAGTTCACCGTGGCCGAGCTTGCCGAGATCGGCGAGATACGCAGGCGGTTGGCCGGCCGCATGGCCTACGCCCTGCGGGAGGCCGGCGCCATCGAGCACATCGGCAACCGCGGCAACGCCTATCTCTACCGCCGCGCGGAGGACTGACCGATGGGCGGGATGACCTCCAAGCAGCGCGTCCTGACCGCCTGCCGCCATGAGCAGCCCGACCGGGTGCCGCTGAGGGTCTACCTCACCCCCGAGATCCGCGACAGGCTGCAGGAGCACTTCGGTGAGCGGGACATCAACGAGGCCCTGGGCATCGACCTCCGGGGCGTGGGTGCGCCCTATCGCGGCGAGATCCGCCCGGGGCCGGGGCTGCCCGGCGAGGCGGATCACTACGACCTGTGGGGCACCGGCTATACGGTTACGCACTACCGGGGAGGCGCCTACTCAGAGGCCACCGAGCTTCCCTTCGCGGGGATGGACAGCCTCGCCGAGGTGGAGGCCTACCCCTGGCCGAGTGCGGAGAACTACGACTTCTCGGGGCTCCCCGGCGCGGCGGAGCGCGTGAGCGACTACGCGGTGGTCTTCGGGAGCGCCGGCATCCCGGACATCGTCAACGGCGTCTCCCGCGGGCGGGGGATGGAGCGGGTACTGATCGACATCATGACCCGCGACCCCGTGGGTGTGGCGATCATCGACCGCCGCGTCGAGCACTACTACGAGTACTGCCGGCGGGGACTCCAGGCCGCCGGCGGGGCCATCGACATTCTGCAGATCGGCGAGGACTGCGGCGACCAGCGCGGCCGGCTCTTCCCGCCGGCGGTCTTCGACGAGTTTTTCGTGCCGCGCATCCAGCCGTTCATCGACCTGGCGCACGAGCACGGCGCGCTGGCGATGCTGCACTCCTGCGGTGACACCCACGAGATCATGCCCACCTTCGTCGAGATGGGGCTGGACATCCTCGACGCCATGCAGCCGGAGCCGCCGGGCGTGGACCCCGCCGCGATCAAGCGCCTTCACGGCGACCGGCTGACCTTCTGCGGGCTGGTCAGCACCCAGCAGACGCTGCCGCACGGCACGCCTGAGGACGTGCGGGCGGAGGTCCGGGAGCGCATCGAGATCATGGGCGCCGGCGGCGGCTACATTCTGGCGCCGGCCCACTGCATCCAGCCCGACACGCCCATCGAGAATGTCCTGGCGATGTACGATGAGGCGCTGAGCTACCGGCCGTCCTGGAGTTGACGGCGACGCGAGAGACAGTGAGCTTCCCAGCGGACGTCCCCGTGCTGGCACGGCCGGGGAGCGCAGGGAAGGTATTCGGGCCGCCAACCCCGAACATCTGTACTTGACGGGACCATGCCAGCAGAGGGGGCGCTTGAGTTGCCCGCCATCACTGACTACCTGCGCGCGATCCGCCGCGAGTTCCGTGGCGAGCCCACGGAGCACTCGTACCGCGGCGCCCTCAAGCAGCTCCTGGAGGCCGTGCGCTCCGGCGTCGTGGCGCAGAACGAGCCCAAGCACCGCCGCGACTGCGGCGCGCCGGACATGAACGTCCGTGACGGCACCGGCGCCGAAGCGCTCACCATTGGCTATCTGGAGTGCAAGGACATCGGCGTGTCGCTCGACGCGGTGGAGGAGTCTGACCAGCTCGAACGCTACCGCGACAACCTCGATAACCTCGTCCTCACCGACTACCTGCAGTTCCGCTGGTACGTCGAGGGCGACGAGCGCGCCCGCGCCACCCTCGCGCACGTCTCCGGCGACAGGATCGTCGCCGACACCGCCGCCGAACAGCAGGTGCGCGAGCTGCTGGAGGCGTTCGTCTCCCGCACGCCCGAGCCGATCACCTCACCGCGCGAGCTGGCGCAACGCATGGCGAAGATCACGCGCATGATCCGCGATATCATCGTCAGTGCCTTTGAGCGCGACGAGATCTCGGACACCACCCAGGGCCTCTACGAGGCCTTCACCGAGACGCTGCTGCCCGACCTCGACGAGGGCGAGTTCGCCGACATGTTCGCGCAGACGCTCGCCTACGGCCTCTTCGCCGCCAGGGTCAACCATCGCGGCCCCGAGCCCTTCCAGCGCATCGGCGCGGCGCGCGAGATACCCAAGACCAACCCCTTCCTCCGGCAGCTCTTCGACGCCATCACCGGTGTGGCGCTGGATGAGGAGCCCTTCGTGGGCTTCGTCGATGACCTCACGCGCCTGCTGGCGCACGCCGACATCGGCGCCATCCTGGAGGACTTCGGCGCCTCCACGCGCCAGGAGGACCCCATCGTCCACTTCTACGAGACCTTCCTGGCCGCCTATGACCCCCAGATGCGGGAGATGCGCGGGGTCTACTACACCCCCGAGCCGGTGGTCTCCTACATCGTCCGCTCCGTGGACTGGATACTCAAGGAGCACTTCGACCTCCCCGGCGGCCTCGCCGATCAGTCCACCGTCACCTACGAGGTCGAGCGGCCCGACGGCACGCGCGAGGAGCGCAGCTCGCCGAAGGTCCTGATCCTCGACCCCGCCTGCGGCACCGGGACCTTCCTGTATCACGTCATCGAGCACATCCGCCAGCAGTTCGTGCGCTCCAACAACGCCGGCATGTGGCCGGGCTTCGTGGCCGAGCAGCTCCTGCCGCGGCTCTTCGGCTTCGAGCTGCTGATGGCGCCGTACGCGGTAGCGCACCTCAAGCTGGGGATGCAGCTTGCCGCCCAGGACATGACCGAGGCCCAGCGCGAGCGGTGGGCGTACGACTTCCAGGACGATCAGCGCCTCGGCGTCTACCTCACCAACACGCTGGAGGAG
>JAYENL010000261.1:0-22608 GCA_034722055.1 Armatimonadota bacterium | reverse complement strand
AGAGGCCATGAGTACCAGCAAGAACAAACGGAAGGCTGCGATTGCGCCCCCCAGACCCTCAAGCGCCGCCGTGCCCGTGGTCGCCAGGTAGGAGCTGGCCGCCAGGAGGCCGATGACAACCGCCCACCGCACCTCCAGGGTCGCCGCCGCCTCCGCCACCGGGAACAGGTAGAGCAGTGAGATCCAGCTCTTCTCGGGCTCGCTCTTCAGCACCAGCGCCACGGTGATGAGGGCCACATCCACGAGCGGCCACACGTAGCGCCAGGCCGGGGAGTGAGGGCGGAGGACTATCCAGGATCGCACCACCAGATAGAGCCCGGCTGCGGCGCAGACGACGCGCAGGGCGTAGACCGCCTGAGGGTCGCGGGAGGCGCCCAGGACCTCGGGCCAGATCGCCCACGCCAGCCCGAAGGGCACGCAGGCCCACAGGTGGTAGAGAATCAGCCGCTCCAGCCGCTTCGACGCCTCCATATCACCACCCCTCGACCACCATTCGCCCAGGACGCCTTCAGCTCCTCCCAACGCCCCGGGTCCCGGAAAGATGGGACCTCGAGGGGCCAGGAACGAGACGTGCGACTCATGTCCGGCGCGCTGCCAAGGGGCATAATCGGAGTGCATCGACCGAGATCGTGCCGCCCGCAAGGGCGGGAACGGAGGTCTCATCATGATCGGGACCGGCAGCGACCACTTCGGCTTCGAGCTCAAGGAGAGCATTCGCGAGTTCCTGGAGCGGCGCGGGGAGACCGTGCACGACTTCGGCGCCTACTCCCGGGATCCCGTTGACTACCCGGACACCGGCGCCCGAGTAGCGCGCGCCGTGCAGGCGGGGCTGATCGATCGCGGAGTCCTGGTGTGCGGGACGGGCCTGGGAATGGCCATCGTCGCCAACAAGGTGCCGGGGGTCTTCGCGGCGCCGGTGACCAGCATCGAGCTGGCCCGGGCCGCGCGCCAAAGCAACAACACCCACATCATCGCGCTAGGCGCGCGGGTGGTGACCCCGGAGCAGGCCTGCAGTATCGTGGAGGCCTGGCTCGCCACCCCCTTCCGCGGCGGGCGCTCCGCGCACAAGGTGGCCAAGATGCGGGCGATGGAGCGCCGGCTCTGCCATCAGGCCGCGCATCCGGGTCCATCGCGACCAGGGCCGGATAGAGCAACGCCGCGCGAGGCGTCCGTGCAGCGCACGCCAGCAATCAGCGCGGCATCGCTGGGTGCAGCGCCGGGGGCAGTCCCACGTGAGGAGAGGTGACAGATGCTTGAGACAGTGGTGGCGTGCCTCATCGCATACCTGGTCGGCTCCATACCGTCGGGCTACCTCATCGTCCGAGCCCTGCGGGGCATCGATGTCCGGGATTACGGCTCCAACAACGTCGGCGCCATCAACGTCTTCCGCGTGGGCGGGAGGTGGCTGGGCATCGCCACGCTGGTGGCGGATGTGGGCAAGGCTCTGGGCGTGGTTGTGGTGGCGGGAGTGCTTGGGCTCGGCCCATGGGTCGTCTGTGTGGCCGCGCTGTTCGTCATGGTCGGACACGCCCTCTCCGCGTGGTTCCTGCTGACGGAGGGACGGGTGTCCGAGGGTAAAAGCGTGGCGTGCGCCCTCGGGGTGGTGGTCGGTGTGGCGATCCTGCGCTTCTGGCCCTGGTACGTGGCCGTGGTGCCGCCGGGCCTGTGGGTGGCTGGACTGGCGCTGCCGCGAGTGGTGGCGGGCCGCTGGTGGCGGATATCGCCGGTGACGATGACCGCCATCGTCTCGGTGCCGGTGGTGGTCTGGCTCAGCGGCATCACAGGCGCGCCGCTGGTGCTGTCGGTGGCCATGGCGCTGCTGGTGCTCGCGCGACACAAGAACAACATCATCCGGCTCTGGCGAGGAACGGAGCCGCGCCTGGGCGAGCGTCACCGCGATGCCGCCCCGGGAGCGACTCCTCGCGCGTGCGGCAGATCTAAGGCGCCGGGGCAGGATGCCGGGCAGAACGGAGAGGTGCATGCATCATGATGGCCACGCCGCACATGCTGGCCGGCGCTGCCATCGGCGTGGTCCTGGATCGGCGTCCCTGGCTGGCGCTGCCCGCAGCCTTCGCCAGCCACTTCGTGCTCGACGCCATCCCGCACCTGGACTCGCACGCTCTCTACGGCGTGCCCCAGGGCGGTCCCACCGGGCCGGAGGCGGGCATCGCCATCGCGGACTTCGCGCTGGCGTGGGTGCTCATCGCTCTGCTGACCAGGCCCCGGCCCTGGCGGGCCATGGCCTTTGCGGGGGCGTTCTGTGGCATCCTCATCGACCTGGTGTACACCATCCCGCCCTGGGGACCGTGGTTCAGCACCTGGCGCGGCACGGCGTGGCTGGATGACTTCCACCACGGAATCCAGCCGCACCTCACGCCGGATCAGTGGCTGATCGGCTTCGGGACGCAGGCGGTCGTCATCGGTGTCACGGTGTGGCTCCTGACCAGGCACAGGCCGGACTGAGCATTCAGTCGGGCTGAAAACCCGAGCTACGCGGAGGTGCAGGACCTACGCGGACGTGTGGGACCGACGGGCAGGTGTGGAGCCGGGCGGGAGGCCGGTTCGTGGTGTGATGCCTGCCAGCCCGGTCGGGGCAGGTGTCAGGCCAGGCGCGCGGGGCTGCGAAGCCCACGTGTCAGTGGAACGCGAGGGCCCTGTGGCAGAAGTTTGCGTATTGTGCAGCGTAGCGGTGGTGCCTCTGCTGCTACCATGGAGGGGCCGCCGCGAGCGAAGCGAGCGGGGCGCGGTCAGGAGCGGGAGCGACCGACCGCGCAGGTTCCACCCCGGCCCACCCGTTTGAGACCGAAGGTCTCCCGCAGGCGCCCCCGCCTGCGCGGGCTTTACATGGGCAAAGCTACCTGCCGGGCCGGGGTGGAACCTGAGGCCTGGTCGCTACGCTCACAGGCCTCACCGGGCGCTGCGCGCCCGGCGGCCCCTCCACCAGGTCCTCCTCATCTCCAACGCAACCAAGGCCCGAGTGTCCTCGCTGTTTGCCATCCGCGGAATTGCGCAAGTCAGTACCAGGCCGCCGGGTGTCGTGTGCAGTGGCACAACTGGACACAGCGACGCGGTGCGTCGCCCGCCTGCCGTTGCCACCATTGGCAGTCAGCTCATAGCCCGTCGCTCACAGCGCTCCGTGGCGCAGATCAGACGTCTGACGGTGGATCGGTGAGGCCGTGGCGGGCGGCCAGGACGCCGGCCTCCGTGCGGTCGTTGACATGCAGCTTGGCGAGGATGCTGGAGACGTGGTTCTTGACGGTCTTCTCGCTGATGAAGAGGCGCTCGCCGATCTCCCGGTTCCTCAGCCCCTCGCCCAGCAGCTCCAGGACCTCCATCTCCCGCGGGGTCAGCTCCGCGAAGACCTCCTTGCGCGCCGCCCTGAGGCCGCTGATGCGGTTGAACTCCGCGATGACGCGCCTGACCAGCGCGCCGGGCAGGAAGCACTCGCCCTCGGCCACCGCCCTGACGGCCTCCGCGAGCTGCTCCGGCGGGGCATCCTTGAGCACGTAGCCGTCCGCGCCCGCCTTGATGGCCTGGAAGAGGTGCTCGTCGTCATCGAAGACGGTCAGCACGCAGATGGCGCAGTCGGGGAGGTCGCCCTTGATCGTTCGCGTGGCCTCGATGCCGTCCACCTTCGGCATGCCCAGGTCCATGAGGACCACGTCAGGCCGGCTCTGTCGCGCCAGCGCCACTGCCAGCTCGCCGTCCGGCGCCTCCCCGACCACCTCGATGTCGTCCTCGCCGTCGAGGAGCTGCGATAGCGCATAGCGCACCACGGTCTCGTCCTCCGCCACCAGCACCTTGATCGCGGGCATCGATCCACACCCTCTCCCTGAGGCGGATAGCGGCCCCCAAGCGCTCCACAGCGACGTCCGGCATTACTCTCTTCGCCGACCGGCGTCACCGACCTGCCTCCCCACGCGGCGCCCCGGCCAGTAAGCTTGGGCCGACCAAGCGCACGAGTCCGGTGACCGGCCTGCGGTGCGTCAGCGCCATTCGTCCTTCAGGCGCGCCAGGTACCTCAGCAGCGTGAAGCCGTCCAGCGCTCGGGCCGTCCGGGGCTCGGTGCGCCGCAGGAAGTCCTCGGCGGCCTCGATGGCAGCGACCGCCTCCTGCACCCGGCCGGCATCGTGGTGCTGCTGGGCGGCCGCATACAGCCGCAGGAGCCGGTGATAGTGCTGCAGCAGGCTCCAGGCGTAGGCCTGGCGACCGTCCTCGGCGTCATGCACAGCTTCGCTGATGGCGTCCTCGAACTGGTCGAGGTGTGCCTGGAGGCGATCCACCTCACCGGGCTCGACCTCCTGCCACCAGTCGGCTCCGTGCCGCGGCGCGCCGGCGGCCTTTGCGACCCCGTCGAGGAACTGCATCGCCACCTCGGCGCCCTCGCCGTAGGCCTGCTGGAAGTAGGCTCCACGGTCCCGCGCGGTCGGCTCCTGGCCGCAGAGAGTGCGGGCGGTCTCCCAGTAGGGCCAGCCGGTGGGGTAGAAGCTGCGCTGGGCGCCGCAGTTCATCAGCCCGCCCAGTCCCAGCGCGGCGTAGTCGCCGATGTCGCGTGGCATAAGCGGAGAGAGATGGATCGAGAGCCGATCGCCCATCCACGGCCACATGAAGTGGTAGTCGAAGCAGAATGAACTATCCTGATCCTCCCAGCCCCAGATGCGCCACAGCTCGACGAGCTGCTGGTTGTGGCGCGGCATCTCCATCTGATTGCGCTGGGGGCGCTCAAGCTCCTGGCCGGCATCGCATTCCGGGTCTCCGAGGCTGTGGGCATAGCAGCGGGTGATGGGCGCGAACATCGAGATGAGGTTATTGTGGCTGAGGTCGATCTCCACCTGTTCGGGCGGCCACAGGAGATCGTGATAGGCCAGCAGCACGATCTTCATGTCCGGGGCGAGGGCCGCGATCCGCGGCGAGAGCTCGTTGGCGAGCCGGGCGTACCAGTCGGCGGGCGACAGCTCCCGGCAGCCGGCGCACTCGCAGTGGTTGTTGGGCGCATCGGAGAGCCAGAAGTGCAGGGCATCGACCTCCGGGTGCTCCTCCGCCCACTCCAGTACGGTGTCGATGAGGCGCTCGCGGGCCTCCGGATTCGAGTAGCACAGCTCGGTGTTGATCGGGATGCTCCCCCAGAGCTGCCGCTCGCCGTTGACCTCGGCCAGCAGCTTTCGGTCCCCCTCGGGGATCGGCCCGTCGTAGGTGACCCAGCCATTGGTGGGCAGGTCCAGGGCGGCGGCCGTCCAGCCGTGCCCCACCTGGTGCAGCACCAGGCCCCGGCGCTTGACCGCCTCGATCACCTGGCGGTCCAGCTCCTCGCACTCCTCCTCGCTCAGCTCCCGAACGTCCTCCCACTCCGGGTTCAGTCGGTGCTCGTACCACAGGCGCCAGAAGTAGCTGGAGACCTGGAACTGCAGGAAGTAAGCGTTGTAGCCCACGCGGGGCATCCACTCCACCATGTCCAGGACGTGCTCGAGGGCCGGAGCGCCCTCGATGCACACGCCGCGATGCCGGTTGGGTGGAACCCAGGTGAGATCGAAGTCGGTCAGCGGCACTTCCTCCAGCGCCGGGAGCACCTCGCCATCATCGCCGGGCCACAGCCACTCCGCGCCGAGCTGGCGGAGGTACTCGTAGGCGCCCATCAGTACGCTGCGCGCGTTCACGCCGGCGATGACGAGGGCCTCGCCCACCGACCGCACGCAGAAGGCGTCATCCCAGGCGGGATCGCGAACCTCGGGGAGCTCGATGGCGTCGCCAACCGCCTCGGAGGTGCCCAGCCATATGCCCGCCTCGCCGGTGATCTCGTCGGCAGATTGCACGCTGATCTGCCGGCCCGTCATGTCTGTCAGGCAGCGCTGAAGCTCCTCGCCGGCCAGCGTGACGGCCGGATGATCGTCAAGCAGGCGAACCGTGGTCATCGTCTGAGACCCTCCCGCTGGTGGAATCGGCAGTTCACTTAGCTATGCAGCCTCGCCGTATTGTGGTGCCTTCGCCAACGCTCCAGCAGCACCTGCGTCTGCAACATCGTGTCGAGGACCTCGTCTCAGCAACAGCGCGGGAGGCGCCTGGCCGCGGCTGTCGAATGCTTACTGGGATTGGTTCTGTGCTGGCTTGTGGTATCGGTCGCGGAGCAACGAGACGAGCGGCGTTCCTGCTGATCGTGTGGCTGGTCATCGCCGGTGGCGCGTCAGGACAGGACGTGCGCCTCCGGGCGACCAGTTGGGCGGGCCCCGAGGAGCTGGAGATCGAGCGCCGGAACATCGCGGAGTTTGAGCGGGCGCATCCCGGCCTTCAGGTGCAGTTCGAGACCATCCCCCAGAACTACAAGGAGAAGCTGCTCACCAGCTTCGCCGCCGGCACCGCCCCGGACGTGCTGCTGCTGGACGCCATTATCGTGCCCTCGCTGCTGGAGCGCGGCGTGCTGCTGGACCTGATGCCACACTGCCGCAAGCACAGGGTCGATCTCTCCCGGTACTACCAGAACGTGCTGTCCATCGCCCGCCGGGATGCCCGCCTCTACGCCATCCCCAAGGACTTCACTCCGCTGGTGATGTACTACAACAAGGATCTCTTCGATGAGGCCGGCGTCCCGTATCCCTCCGGTGACTGGACCTGGCGCGAGTTTCTCCGTACCGCCAGGCGCCTGACGCGCGATACGGACGGCGACGGCGAGATCGAGCAGTACGGGACCGTCACCTACCCCGAGCCGTTCGCCTGGCCGCCGTGGATATGGAGCAATGGTGGGGACTTCCTGAACCCCTCCGGGCAGCAGGCCACCGGCTATCTGGACTCGGCGGAGACGGTGGCGGCGCTGGAGTTCCTGGCGGACCTGCACCGCCGGCACCACGTGGCGCCGTCGCCGGCCGCAGCCGCCTCCATGGGCGAGGACGTGGTCATGCTTTACACCCAGCGTATCGGCATGGTCGTCAGCGGCCACTGGCTGCTGCCCATGCTCCTGGAGCACATCGAGTCCGGCCAGTTGCGGGTGGGAGTTGCGCCCATCCCCCACCCGGCCGGCAAGGAGCTGACCACGGTCCTCTACGCGGCCGGCTGGGCGGTATCGGCGCAGACGCAGCATCCGGATCTGGCGGCGGAGCTGGCCATCTTTCTCGGCAGCGCGAAGGCCAACCGCCGGCGCATGCAGCAGCGGCTGGCCATCCCGGCCAACCGCCCGCTGGCCGAGGAGGTGCTGACCGAGGACGAGACGGGGCTGGAGCGCGTCTTCTACCAGCAGGTGCCGCACGCCCGCAGGCCATGGGGAGCGGTGGTGCCGGAGTTCAGCCGGGTGGAGGAGATCGCGGCTGATGCCTTCGAGCAGGCGGTCATCGGGGACGAGAAGCTGCATGAGACGCTGCACGAGGCCGCGCTGAAGATCGATCGCGAGCTGGGCTCGGCGCAGGAGCCCAGGGGCGCCAAGCGTGTGCGGATCCTGGTCTTCGTGCTGGCCGGTCTGGTCGGAGCCGGGCTGGTGGCCGGGCTCTGCATCCTCGCCACCCGGCGCTCGCGCCGCCCCATGGCGGTGGCGGGGTGGTCGTTTCTGGCACCATCGCTGGCCCATGTGGTGATCTTCCTGCTGGTGCCGGTCATCTTCTCGCTCTACCTCGCCTTCCACCGGTGGAACATCGTGGACCCCAGCGTTCCCTTCGTGGGCCTGGCGAACTTCGCCGAGCTGCTGCACGACGGCCGTTTCTGGAACGCCCTTGGCAACACCGCCATCTTCTCACTGCACGTGCCCGTGGCCATGGCCTTCTCGCTGGCCGTGGCCATGATGCTCAACCGGCCTCTGCCCGGCGTGGGCCTGCTGCGGACCCTGTTCTTTCTGCCCAGCATCTCCTCCCTGGTGGCCATCGCCATGACCTGGAAGTGGCTCTACAACTCCGACTACGGGCTGCTGAACTACCTGCTTCGGCTGGTGGGGATGGAGCCGATCAACTGGCTGACCAGTCCCGGATGGGCGCTGCCGGCGGTGATGATCATGAGCGTCTGGAGCAGCGTGGGATACCAGATGGTGCTGTTCCTGGCCGGGCTGCAGTCGATCCCCGAGCGCCTCTACGAGGCCGCCAGGATCGACGGCGCGGGGCCTCTCCGGCGCTTCTGGCACGTGACCCTGCCCATGCTCCGGCCCACGATCCTGTTCGTGCTGGTCACCTCCATGATCGCCTCGTGGCAGGTGTTCACGCCCATCTACGTGATGACCCAGGGCGGCCCCATGCACGCCACGGACGTGGTGGTGTTTCACATCTACCAGAGCGCGTGGGAGTACCTTCGGATGGGCTATGCCTCGGCGATGGCCTGGGTGCTGTTCGTGATCCTGATGATCGCCACCTACGTGAAGATGAAGTACATCGGCGGGGAGGAGGGCCTGTATGGCTGAGGGCAGCCGGAGCCGGCCGAGGTGGGCTTCCGTCGTGGTGTTCGCTCTGGTCGTGGTGCTGGGGCTGACGATGCTGACGCCCTTTGTCTGGATGGTGCGCACCTCGCTGATGGACGAGCTGGAGGTGTTCTCATATCCGCCCAGGCTGCTGCCGGAGGCGCCCAAGTGGCGGAACTACCCGGACGCCTTGACGCTGCTGCCGTTCGGCAGGTTCTTTCTCAACACCGCCATCATGGCCGCGGGAATGGTGGGTCTGCAACTGGTAGTGTGCTCCATGGCCGCCTACGCCTTCGCCAGGCTGCGGTTCCGCGGCCGCGACACCCTCTTCACGGCCTATCTGTCCACCATGCTGATCCCGCAGATCGTCACGCTGATCCCCGCCTATCTGATCGTGCAGAGCCTGGGCTGGATTGACACCTACTGGGCGCTGATCCTGCCCTTCGCCCACAGCGTATGGGGCACGTTCCTGCTGCGGCAGTTCTTCCAGAGCCTGCCGCCGGAGCTGGAGGAGGCGGCGCGGCTGGACGGCGCCTCGGAGCTGACCATCCTGTTCCGCATCATCCTGCCGCTGGCCAGGCCGGCCCTGGCCACGCTGGCGATCTTCGCCTTCCTGTCGGCCTGGCAGGCCTTCCTATGGCCGCTGCTGGTGACCGACAGCATGCAGATGCGTCCCGTGGAGGTGGGCATCGCGATGTTCCAGAGCCTCTACTCCCGCAACTGGCCCTACCAGATGGCGGCCGCGGTGACGGTCATGATCCCCGTGATCGCGCTCTTCGCCGTGGCGCAGCGGCAGTTCATGCGAGGTATCGCGCTCTCCGGAACCCGCGGATAGCCATGACCGGCCGCTCGGGAAAGGGACTGGGATGGCGTGGGTGGAAGATGCTCTCCGGCGTTGGATGCACAATGAGGGAAGGATGAGAGCCAGGTGGTCTCTTCAGTGATGCACATTGGCCCCCAGTCGTGGGACCTGAAGCCCGCGCACGAGTACCCTGAGGGGGGCGGGGGCGTAGAGCTGCCCCTCGGTATGGACATCCCCGCAGTCGAGGAGCGATGTCGTAACAACACCTATGAGTGGCTTCCCAGGATGTACGATGAGGAAGAGGGGGCGTTCTACGGCTACTACGATCCGCGCTACGGGGATTTCGCCGATGCGCAGACGGCGAATCTGATAGCGCCCTGGCAGCTCATGGCGGCGTACGATCGCTACGGCGACGAGGAGCTGTTGGAGCGCGCCGCCTCAGCCACCATCTGGCTACACGAGAACATGGTGGATTCCCACCCCATGAGCCTGGTGCTCGGCGGGGTCCGCGATAACATCAAGGAGCACCAGCTGTGGACGAAGTACACGGCCGACTATGTGGTCACGAACCTGGGGCTCTTCGAGCGGACCGGGGATGAGGAGCATCTGGAACGAGCCATCCAGAGCGGCAAGTTCCTTCTGCAGGCCCAGCGGCACGACTTCGCGCCCCTCTACGACCGCTGGAACGAGGTGTGGCTGCACCGGGGGTGGCAGGCATTCGGCCGCATCATCGGCGCTATGCTCGGCATCTGGGAGTTGACGCAGAATCAGAACTGGCTTGACTGGGCAGTGCAGTGGGGTGACTACGCTCTGGACCTGCAGGACAGCAATGGCTGCTTCCACCTCATCAACCAGCAGTACTACAGCAGCGACATGGCCGCGGACGAGATGAGATCCCTCGTGTGCCTGGCGGAGCGGACAGGTGACGACACGTACAGGTCAGCGGCCGTGGACTTCGCCGAGTGGCATCTGCGACATCAGCGTCCTGATGGCGCCTCGTACGTGGCGCTGGACCGCTACTACGTGCCCGTCTCCGAATACGTCGGCCCCGGCGACGTTCCCAACATCGGCATAGCGCTGCTCCGGATGCACGACCTCACCGGCGAGACCAGGTATCTGACCGCGACCGTCAAAGCCATGCGCTACGCCCTGTCGAAGCAGGCGCTGCCGGGCGAGGAGCACCCCTACCAGGAGGACCCCCACATCGACTGGGGCTTCTGGTCGTGGGATCCGCCGTATGACTACACCGTGTCCCCCGACCAGTCCACGCACCATGTCCGAGGCCTGTGGGCCTTCATTGACTACTGGCTCACCCTCGACGAGAGCACCCGCAGCGAGGTGGTCGAGGCCGCCCCGCTCCAGCTCCCGGAGGTCTCGCCCGAGCCGGCCGTCGGCACGCGGAGGGACCCTCAGTGACAGCCCCTCTGCCCAATGGTGGGCTCGCCTCATTCGAAGGGTAGGCGCTGTCCTGTATGCTGATAGTATCACGGCCGGAGACGGAGATCCGGAAGGGGATCATCCTCGTCGCTGTGGCTGGTCTACCACTACATCGAGATTGGCAGCCTGCTGAGCCCCAGACCACCAACCCCAAGCGGGCCCACGAGCCGGCCGGCCGGGGCTGGCCGTAGCTTGACCGGCCCTGCGACCACTGCTCTGAAGGAGGTGCATTCCATGCTGAGATCTGAGGGCAACGAATCCCTTATCAAGGGGGTCATCTTCGACCTCGACGGCGTCCTGGTGGACACCGCCGAGTATCACTTCCGCGCCTGGCGGCGCCTGGCCGAGGAGCTGGGCGTGGATTTCACCCGGGAGGACAACGAGCGGCTCAAGGGCGTCAGCCGCATGGAGTCGCTGGAGATCATCCTGGAGATCGGCGGCATCGACATGGATGAGGAGGAGAAGCGCCGCGCGGCCGCCTGCAAGAATGGCTACTACCAGGAGTACATCGAGGAGATGGACGAGGGCGAGATTCTGCCGGGGGTCATGGAGGTGTTGGAGGAGCTGCGGGAACGTGGGGCGCGCACCTGCGTCGCCTCTGCCTCCAAGAACGCTCCGAAGATCATGGCCGCCCTTCCCGACCTCGACAGGCTCTTCGACGCCCGCGTCTACGGTCAGGACCTGGAGCACAGCAAGCCACATCCGCAGATCTTCAAGCTCTGCGCACAGCGGTTGGGAATGGACCCCGGTCGCTGCGTGGTTGTGGAGGACGCGGAGGCCGGAATCGAGGCCGCGCACCGCGCCGGTATGCTGGCCGTCGGGATCGGGTCGCCCGAGCACCTGCACACGGCCGAGATCGTGGCCCGCGGCCTGGACGAGCTCAACGCTGCGGACCTTCTGTTCGAGAATGCCACGACGTCACCGGATCAGTCCAGCGCCACGCGGTGACACAGCCCCGGGCTGAGCTGAAGCGGCTCCCCGGCGACGGTGATCTCCAACGCCTCCCCACCGGGGTGGTGGAAGCTCAGCATGATTCGCTGGGGCCGCATCCTGCAGCGAAGCACGCCGCCGCGCAGACAGAGGCCCAACTGCACACGCTCCCAGCCCTCCGGCAGCGACGGGTCCAGATGTAGCCCTCCGCTGCTATCGACCCACAGTCCACCCGTGCCCTGCACCACCGCCAGCCACGCGCCGCCCAGTGCCGCCGCGTGCAGACCCTCAGCGCTGTTACCATGCGTGTCCGCCAGGTCCACCAGCAGGGCCTCGCGCAGGTAGCTCTCGGCCTCGGCCGTCAGGCCCAGCCGCGCGGCCACCATGGCGTGTACGCTCGGGCTCAGCGATGATCCGTGCTCGGTCAACGGCTCATACAGCTCCCAGTTGCGGACCTCAGCCTCGCCCGGCAGCAGGTCGGGAAAGAGCCGCAGGAGCATGAGCACGTCGGCCTGCTTGAGGGGCTGGACGTCCTCGCCACCACGCACCGCCTTCACAAAGCCGTCGTGCTGGGGGATGATGCCGGTTTGCTCCTCCAGCGGCAGGTACATCGCCGCCGCGGTCCGCCGCCAGTCCCGTGCCTCGTTGGCCTCTACACCGAGGGCCTTCAGGCGCGCCGCCCACGGCTCCTCACGCACCCGGCGGTCCACGGTCTCAGCCGCCGTCTCCAGCGTCCATGCCGCCAGGTAGTTCGTGTAGGCGTTGTTGTCCACCAGCTTGTGGTTCTCGTCCGGACCCATGACGCGGAGGATCTCGAAGCGGTCCTTCTCCTCGTTCCACTCGACCCGCGACTGCCAGAAGCGGGCGGCCGCGACGAGCAGCTCCAGGCCCTGCCGGTACCAGAAGTCGTCGTCGCCGGTCACCTGGTAGTAGTACCGCGCGCCCCAGGCAACGTCGGCGGTAATGTGATCCTCGCGCTCACCGGTGACGATGCGCACCTCCCTGTCGCCTTCGGGCAGCCACCGGGGGCACTGCTCATGGCCGTCGCGCGTGGCCTCCCAGGGGAACCGCGCTCCCCTGCAGCCCATCTGCCTGGCACGCTCCCGGGCGCCCGGCAGGATCCGGTGCCTGAATGCCACCAGGTTCCGAGCCGCGTCAGGATCGGTGTGGGCGAAGAGCGGCTCCATGAACATCTCAGTGTCCCAGAAGAAGTGCCCCCGGTAGCCGGGGCCGCTGAGGGCCTTGGCGCCGATTGCGGTCCGGTCATCGTCATCTATGTTGGCCTGCATGAGCTGGAACAGGCAGTAGCGGAGGGCCCGGTCCGCGGTCCGATCACCCTCGATCCGCACATTTGCCCTGGCCCACTTCTCCGCCCACGCCCCCCGCGTCTGCTCCGCCAGAGCCTCAAAGCCCACTGTGGCGGCATCGAAGGCATAGGCTGCGGCCCGCCGCTGCGGCGGGCCCTCGGCCCGGTCGCGGGATGTGCAGACGGCGTTGGCGCGCTCAACCACTATCTCCCGCCCCGAATCGGCATCAAAGGCCCACTGTATCCCTGCGAAGCCGTCGCCGGCCACCTCCCTGGTGTCGCGCGGAGCGGCGTCTGCGCCGTCAACGCGCATTCGGCACACCTGCGCCTGAGCCACGGTGATGCCCGACTCCAGCGTCCGGACCTCGTGCAGAACCGTCTCCGGGCTGGGGGCGGCGTGGTGCGTCTCCGCCACGTGGACAGTGCCCCGGTTGGTGCGGTCGGTGGCGAAGCCCCAGCCCAGCCGGATGGGGCTCACCGTTCCGTTCGCTGCAAGCCTCATCTGCCAGGCCGCCAGGTGCCGGTTGGCCTGGCTGAGCAGCCGCCTGAAAACGAGGTATACCTCCCCCTCCGGCAACCGCACGGTCAGCTCTCGTGTAAGGATGCCATCTCGGAGGCTCAGTCTTCGCTGATGCTTGACGACAGCGGACGCCTCTGACCCCAGCCGTGCGCCGCCCATCTCCAGCTCGATGGGCAGCCAGTCGGGCAGGTTCACCAGCTCATCGGTCTCGTAGCGGCCGGGCTGCTGATCGAACACGCCCTGGCAGACGAAGTAGGGCTCAGAGTCCGCGCCGGGAGGAGCCCCCTCCTCCAGGCTGCCGCGCATGCCAATATACCCGTTGGCCTGTGCGAAGATGGTCTCCAGGTAGGGCAGATCATCGGGCTGGGGCGCGTCCTCGGCCAGCGTCCAGTCGTCCTGGAACCTGACCGCGTCGTGCAGATCACCAGCGTTCACTCTACGCCACCTCCCTCAGGTCGGTCGGCCCACTTCACCTCGATCGCGGCGGGCGTGTCCACGAACTCCTGCTGGCACATCCGCCCATACACCTCCGCGTAGCGGTAAGGGGAATCCCGCCACGCGCTGTCCGCGAAGACCACACCCCGGAGGGTGACCGATCCGATAGTGAAGGTAGTCGGTGAATCAAACGATGCGGCTGTCAGGGCCGATCTCGCCGATTAACTCGGTTTCCTGGCAGGAGGCGCGACGCCTTCCCTGCGTCCCCACACCCGCCAGCATCACGGCGTCGATGCCGAAGTGAGGCCCCGGAGTGGCACTTGACAGCCTGCCGGCGGGCGCGATAGACTCAAGCTGCAACGGGCGGATAGCTCAGTTGGGAGAGCGCCTCCCTCGCACGGAGGAGGTCGAGGGTTCGAATCCCTTTCCGTCCACCAGGATATCAGGCGCCGGGAGCCGATGGCTTCCGGCGCTGTCGCGTACCAGGTGCAGGTGGGACGCGGGGGCCCATCACTCATTGAGGTAGCGGGCCAGAGACGTGAGACACACGACCACGAAGATGGCGCCCTCCTCCGGCAGCATCTCGGGGCTGACGCGGTCGAGGTAGCCGATAATCGCCCTCGCCGCCGCGCGCGGTATCGGTGCCGTCACGGACGCCACCGTCATCACCACGGCGAGCTTGCGCGCGTGCTCGGCGGCGGCCTGGAACTCGTCTGCGGCGAGTGCGCTGCGGAAGAGCCTCGCGAGGCGCACCGCGGGCGCCCGTGCCCGCTCCGGCAGGTCCGCGCGCCGCAGCAGGCGGACGATCCGGGCAGTCATGGTGTCGAACATCGCCGCACGCGCCAGCCGATCGGCCATCAGCAGCCGGTAGAAGTGTCGCGGCTCGCCCAGCACGCGGCACACGGCATTGATGATCTGCATGCGCAGCACCGGGGAGTGGAACTGCGGAAGGTGCTCCAGGGCCGGCCCTATAAGGCGCCGGTCGCCCAGTCGGCTGGCGGCGTCCGCCACCGCCGCGAAGGTGGCCTTGTCGAAGTCAGCGGTGAGACAGTCATACAGCGCCGCCCGGGCGTCGTCGCCGATCTCTCCCAGCGCCAGGGCGGCGCTGGTGCAGACCCTGGGGTCGCGATCCCACAATGCCGCCACCAGGGGCGCCACGGAGCCGGCGGCGCCGATCCTCCCCAGCGCCTCCGCCGCCTCCGGCCGGATGTCGGACTCGTCGTCACGGAGCGTCTCCACCAGCGGCTCCACGGCGCCCTCCAGGCCCATCTCCCCGAGGCCTCGCGCCGCCTCGCTGCGCACCTGGGGGCTGACATCATCGAGCGCGTCCACCAGCTTCTCCATGGCCAGCGGCGCATGTGACCTCCCCAGCCCCCGCGCCGCCTCCGCCCGCCGCTGCTCGCTGAACGCGGCCTGGTACAGCGCGTAGTTCACGGCGTAGCCCAGCAGGTTGCCACGGAACTGGCCCAGGAGGTGGCGCGGCGAGGTGGCCTCGGTCTCCTTGAGGCGGATGGAGAGGATCGCGGGGATGATGCACAGAGCCGCCGACAGCCCGAACACGACCTGCAGCGGCGCCAGGTGCATGCCCAACATCTGCACGCCCGCCTCCGGCAGCCGCTCGCGGATCAGGCCCCCCAGGAAGGGCCCGCCGGCGCCACCCACCGCCACGAAGGTCATCCAGTTCGCGAAGTAGGAGCTGTTCTCCCGGCCTGATGGCACCAGCTTGTACAGCAGCGTGGAGTTGGCGATCTGCGTGCCCGACCAGATGATGCCGGCCGCGGCCCGCTGGATGGGGATGAGCCAGGCCGCGGTGGCGGGGTTGATGAACATCCAGGCGCCCAGCACTGCAACGTAGGGCACCACCGTGATCTGGCTGATGGGCTTGGAGCCGTAGCGCTGCGCGAAGATCCCCCAGATGGGATAGGAGACCATCATCAGCAGCAGCGTAATGTTGGTGTAGATGGCGACCTGGGAGTAGCTCAGCTCCAGGTCCTGCAGCATGTAGACCGCGTAGAAGGCCCCCGACATCATCCCCGCCCCCAGCCAGGTGCACATGAACAGGGCCAGAGAGCGGTACTCCGGATCCCGGAGCGGGGTGGCGAGGGCGCCGCCGAAGCGCTGGCCCTCCTCGGCGCTGACCTTCGGATAGGGCGTGAGGCCCATCATCACGTAGCCCAGGATCCCCGCCACCCAGCCCACCACGAAGACCGCCGTGAAGCCCGGCAGCTCGGGACTGAGGTCCAGCCACCGGCTGGCCAGGTAGAGATAGACCATGCTGGTGATGCTGATGTACATCATCCGCCGGCCGATGTAGGAGCCGCGCACGTCGGAGGGCAGCACGTTCGAGAGCCAGGAGTTGAAGGTGGGGCTGACGGTGTGGCCCAGCAGATAGGCGATGGCCAGCAGCCCGGCCATGGCGTAGAAGCGCGTGCCCTCCGGCAGCAGCGCCGTGGAGACCACCAGGCTGGCGGCGGTGATCTCCATCAGTCCCAGCCCCACGCACATGCGGCGCTTGTTGCCCACCCTGCGGGTCAGCCAGGAGCCGACGAGCTGCCACAGGCCGAACATCCCCACGAAGCTGGCCAGAAAGCCGATCTGCGCCTGGGTGAGACCGATCTTCAGCGCGAATCCCGACAGCACCGGCCCCGACACCACGGCGTTGGGGCCGTAGACGGCCCACAGCACGCCCATGATGATGAAGTGCCGGAGGGCATGAGCCGTCTGCTGCTGGCTCAGCGAGCTGTGATTCGGGACTTCGGGCTCCCGTTGTTGCATCGGCGGCCTTCCCATCCAAAACGCTGCCTGGCGGCGGCTGGAGTCGTGGAGATACTACTCGCATCGTGTGGCACGCGCAACGGCCGCCGGCAGGCCATCGCCGGCGGCCGGATGCTGGGCACCGTATGCTGGGCTCAGCGCCCCCTCGGCCTGCGCGCCCGGAAGTAGTGGCTCAAGCCCAGTGAGATATACGAGCGGGAGCGGTCTGAGCTGCTGTCGTTGAAGTACCGCAGGTAGACGTTCCAGCCCTTCACCAGCTCGTAGGTGAGCATGCCGTCGAGCAGATAGATGGACTCGTTCTCATCCGCCCGGTCCTTGGCCCACATCCAGTCGGCCTTGGTGCGCACCCGCCAATCACTGCCCAGGCGCTGGTTGTGGGTCCAACTGAAGTCCAGCAGCGGCGACCAGTCGTCATGCCGCCCCAGGTTCCGGCCCATGCCTCCCAGCAGCTTCAGGTCACCGTTGACGTAGTTGTAGCGGGCACCGTAACCCAGGCCCAGGTCCACGTCCTCCCACATGTCATCGCTGAAGAGCGTTATGCCCGTCGCCTGGTTGAGGCCATAGGTCCACTTGTCCACGCCTCCGAAGACGTAGGTGAACTCGGCGTCAAAGACGTTGCGGATGTCGCCTCTCTGGAAGCGCTCCTCGGAGTACTCCCGATCCAGCTTGTCGATGAGCAGGTAGCCGTCGATGAAGTCGTCGCCCTGCAGGGCGTAGTGGGCGTTGCCGGTCAAGTAGATGCGCAGGTCATCATAGTCGTAGTACTCGTTGCTGCCCTCGGTGAGGCTCAACGAGATGCGTATGTTGTCCTTGATGAAGCCCCGCTCGTCGTAGGGCTCCTCTTCCTGCTCTTCCTCTGTGGCCGCCTGGTCCTGCTGAGCAACGGCCATGGGCACCAGGGCCGCCACGCCGACGATGGTCATGAGGGCAGTGAGCTTGCGCACGGTCTCTCCGCCTTCTCTATGGTTGTGGATCCGCAGGGCACAGTGCAGGGATGCGCCGTCCGCCACGCACCGCTCTCTCTCGAGCGCGGGGTGCGAGACGCACCTCCCGCGTGTGCGACGTGCAAGGTCCGCGCCACCACATGCGGCCGGCGCGGACCGCCGACGCGTACCTCCGGTTGCGTAACACAGACAGTGTGGGCCCCCGTGAGTTCCACGCACGGCTTGGCAGACCTTCCGCCTCGAAGTCTCCCGGTACCGGGAGATGACCTCCGCCCCTCCCCCAGCTACCCCAGCCGCGCTGCGACCAGCACCCACAGCAGCCACGGCATGTAGATCGCGAAGCCCATCACCAGCGCGATGCGAGGCTGGTTGCGAAAGTACTCCTCAAACTGCCGCTCCAGCCACTTTCCTGATTCGACCAGCTTCTCGCCTGTGGCAAGCCACTGGATGATGCTAAAGGGCAGGAGCACGAAGACCAGGCCCCACTCCCAGAAGATCAGGTAGACCAGCGGCAGCCCCGCCACGGCCTGGATGAAGTCCAGGGCCAGGGACTGCCCGCGGCTGGTGCCCATCATGGCCGCCACCAGGATGGCCCACGGCGCCGCCATCCACAGCGCCGAGCGGGAGATCTCGCGGTAGTGCGGCAGCGTGCGCATCGGCCAGACCAAGAGCAGCACGCACAGCAGATACCAGCCGCCCAGCACTGCGCCCGGCGTCATCAGTTGCCTCCTTCGCACATCCGCCGGTCCACCGGTATCAGGCCCGTATGTGCGAGAACGCCCGCAAGCCGAGCCACACGTCAAAGACACCCCCTGCGGCATGGGTCGTTCAGCTCACGATCTCACTGCGGTGTGGCTCGTCGCCGCCCGACGTAGATGTAGCTCTGGCCCTTGCGCGGCGTGGGGGGAAGAGGCCGCCCCTTCAGCCCGCGTCTGTAGATGCCCGTCCGATCCCCGTCACGTGTCACCACCTCGTAGTCGCCGGCCCTCGGCGCCGGCTGCCCGGCCCGCAGCCTGTCGTCCACGGCTCTGCCTCCTGAAACCAGTGAGATGATGCGCGCCGTCCCCGCAGCCGGCACCACCGCGCATCCCTCCCCCTATCCGGTGGCCGCGCCATCCCCGCCTGTCTGACTGGCCTCATCAGGCTGCATCTGTTCTGCGGTGGAGGACATCCCCGGTGGCGACCTCTGGACGGCTCCCCTCGACGCCGGGCCGGCTCTCTTCGCGGCCCGGCACTGTCTCGTCACAACCACTGCTGGTACGCCTCAGGCTCTCCCTCCAGCTCCAGCATGATGACCGTGTCCCGCGCATCGGTGAAGGCCCTGGGCGGCAGATCGCGGATGAGGAGCCTGTCCTCCCGCTGCTGGAAGGACAGCTCCTCGCCGGTGGCCAGAAGCGACGCCGAGCGCACCGGGCTCTTCACCATCCCCACGGTCAGCTCCTGCCCCACCCACTTGGAGACGTGCAGATACAGCGTATTGCCCTTCACGGTCGGCATCCCGAAGCAGCCCCACTGGAAGGGCGCCCGCCTGGTCCCGTAGATGGACTCCCCGTTGGCGTCCATCCAGTCTCCGATCCCGTCGAGCCGCAGGACGGCTTCCTCGGGGAAGCTCCCGTCCCCTCGCGGTCCGACGTTGAGCAGCAGGTTTCCGCCCAGGCTGGCGGTGCGCACGAGCGTGGCGATGAGGTCCTTGGTGGACTTCCACTGGTCGTCGCCGGCGTGCCAGCCCCAGGAGCCGTTCATGGTCATGCAGGTCTCCCAGGCGCGGTCCGGCGCTGAGGCGCGGACGTGCTGCTCCGGCGTGTCGAAGTCCTCCGGTACCCGCGAGCGGTCGTTGATGACGATGCCCGGCTGCAGCTCACGGACCATGGCGTTCATCTCGTCCGCGCGCCAGCCCTCGCCGTCGTAGAGCCCGCCGCCGTCATACCACATGATGTCCAGGCGCCCGTAGCTGCTGCACAGCTCGCGCACCAGCCCGCGGGTGTACTCCAGGAACCGCTCATGGCCCTCCTCGTCGCCATGGTGGCCGGCCTCGTAGTCGGGGTGGTGCCAGTCCTTGAGCGAGTAGTAGAAGCCCAGAGGCATGTCCGCCTCGTGGCAGGCCTCGGCAAGCTCGCCGATGAGGTCCCGGCCGATGGTCTCCACCGTGTTGTAGTCATTGTGCTCGCTGCCGAACAGGCAGAAGCCGTCATGGTGCTTGGTGGTGCAGACCAGGTACTTCATGCCCGCGCTTCGCGCCATGGCGACCCACTCGCGGGGATCGTAGGCGTCAGGGCTCCAGGCCCGAGCCACCTCCTCGTACTCAGGGATCGGCCAGCGCTCCCGGTTCATCACCCACTCCCCGCGCGCGAGCTGTGAGTAGGCGCCCCAGTGGATGAACATGCCGAACTTCGCGTCCAGCCACCACTGCAGGTGCGGGCTGGTGATGTCGCCGACGCGTGTCTCCATACTCGGACCTCCGGTGTGGGATAGCGACGAGTTGCGAGCGACGACCGAACAGCAACGGCGCACGACACGGCAACGACCTGGCGGGCAAGCACACCCGTCCCGCCTGAACGGCGACGGCGCGCCGTCAGCCGTTCGCCGTTGGCTGGCAACTGATGGCTGATAGCTGGCAGCTACTCAATCCCCATGGCCCTCATGTTGTCGAAGCTGATCTTGAGGCTCTCGAAGGCGTCCCGCTGGCAGGTGTCCTGCTCCACGATGTACCACTCGCTGCCGGCGTCCTCGCAGGCGGCGATGATGCCCTCCCAGTCGAGGTTCCCCTCCCCGATCTCCGCGAAGAGCTGCTCGCGGCCGCTCATGGCCATGTCCTTGAAGTGCACGACCGGGGCCCGGCTGCCCATGCGCCGCAGCCACGCCACCGGGCTGGCGCCGCCGTGCTGCAGCCAGTAGGTGTCGGGCTCGAACATGAAGTACTCGGGATCGCTCTCCTCCAGCAGGATCTGCAGGCCGGTGCGGTCGCCGAACTTCTCCAGCTCGAAGCTGTGGTTGTGGTAGACGAAGACGAGGCCGTGCTCGGCGAGCCGCTTCGCCACCTCGGACGCCTCGCGCGCGAACTGCGCGAAGCCCTCGCCGCTCTCGCGATACTCGGCGGGCAGCCCCCCGATGCCGGGGTAGGTGCACTCGTAGAGCTGGTGCTCCTCCACGACCCCCGCCAGGTCGTCGCGCATGCGCTCGTAGCTGGTGTGCGTGGCGCAGATGGTGAGGCCGGCGTCATCGCACATCTGCTTGATCTCCTCGGACTGGATGTCCTTCCCGTGGCCCGAGAGCTGGACGGCCTCGTAGCCGATGTCGGCCACCTTCTGCAGGGACGCGGCCATCTCGCCCGCCTCCTGGCAGGCGTGTCTGACGGTGTAGAGCTGTGCGGCGATCTTCGAAGCCATTGGTAGTCCTCCGTTCGTGACGGTTGCTGGGCGGCGGCTGTTGCCGTCGCGGGGTGCCCGAGTCATTCCGTGGCCTCCCGCCGCCTCCCTTCCTGCCGGCAGGAAGTTGTGCAAGAAGTGATGAAGCTACCGCAGCGAGGCACAGCACATCGAGGTCGGAGATGATCCCATGACGCCGTCGGGCCACCGTCACGCGACAGGTGAGGCGCAGGTCCAGACCGCAGTCATCGGCTGCGGGAACCTCGGCCGGACGCACAGCGAGCAGCTCCTGCAGATCGAGGACGCGGCCATGACCGCCTTCTGCGACATCAACGAGGACGCCGCGCGGGAGCTGTGCGAGCAGTTCGGCGGCGACTACTTCACGACCGACCTGCAGCGCGTGCTCGGCGACGATGAGATCGCGGCCGTCTACATCTGCACTCCCCACGACAGCCATGCCGAGCTGTGCGTCCGGGCCGCGGAGGCCGGCAAGCACATCCTGGTCGAGAAGCCGCTGGCGCTGACGGTGGAGGACTGCCAGGCCGTGGGCCAGGCCGTCGAGCGCACGGGCGTGAAGCTCTTCACCGCCTTCAAGATGCGCTACTACGAGCTGATCCTGCGGGCGAGGGAGATCATTCCCGAGCCCATCATGGTCACCATGCAGATGATGGACTTCCCGTGGGCCGCGACGGCCTGGGCCAACGATCCGGTCATGGGCGGGGGCAACGTCATCTCACAGGGCTGCCACTCCTGCGACATCCTCCGGTTCGTGGCCCGGTCCGATCCCATCGAGGTCTTCGCGGTGGGCGGGAACTACTACCAGCCCACCGGCGTCACCGACAACCTCTGCGCCACCTTCCGCTTCGAGGGCGATGTGGCGGCGAGCTGGGTGCAGGGCGACGCCGCCCAATCGCCGCACGCGAGCAAGTTCTTCATGCAGGTCTTCGGCGAGGGCATCGTGGTGACGCTGCACAACCGCTTCTGCACCATGGAGGTCGCCGAGCGGGGCGAGCAGCCGGTGGTCTACGAGGGCTCTGAGACGGGCTTCCTGGAGGAGAACCGTGCCTTCATCGACTGCATCATCAATGACACGCCGCCGACCATCGACCACGTGGACGGGCTGATGGCGACGCTCATGCCGCTGCAGGCCATCGCCTCCGCCCGCGACGGCGAGCCGAAGCCGGTCAAGTCGCTGCTCGACGGTTAGAGTGGGCAGACGTCGTCGGGCCTGGCAGCCCCTGGTCAGAATGGCCCCCCACGGTCCGTTCGCCGAGCCATTTGGAGGGGAGGGACTACACTCCCTCCCGGTCGTTAGGCGTTGACCGGACGGAAGGACGACGCACGGACAGGAGTGTCCGTGCCACCGAGCGGCGCCATTTGTCGTGCCGTTTGGAGGGGCGGGCCTCCGTTCCCGCCCGGTCGTTCGCGCGCCCCGTTCTTTGCGTAGGTCGGGCTTCCAGCCCGACAAGGACAAACGGCGCACGGACAGGAGTGTCCGTGCCACCGACCGGCGGCATTTGTCGTGCCGTTTGGAGGGGCGGGCCTCCGTTCCCGCCCGGCCGTTCGCGCGCCCCATTCTTTGCGTAGGTCGGGCTTCCAGCCCGACAACAACCGTGCGCCGTCGGCGCATCCCGGAGATGTGACGCATCTCACGAGGCCGCCGGGGCCACGACGGCAACGGCTGGCGCTGGATGATGATTGTGGGAGGCGGGCGCCCCCGCCCGCCTGCGGG
>JAYENL010000260.1:0-22694 GCA_034722055.1 Armatimonadota bacterium | reverse complement strand
GAGTACACCCGACAAATCGTGAAACACGTATTCCAACGCCACGATTTCAGCTTCAAGTGGAGCCACGGCGAGTGGAACCCGGTTGTTGACGGTCTGGGCATTGACTGGGCTCGAGATCAGATCGTTGACGCCGTGGGAGGCCTGGCTGAACTCGCCGCTCCGGCGCAAAACTTGATCGACGACGCGGTCGAGGCCCGCATCCACGTCACACAGGGCGACGCGGCGGCCTACCGTGGACGCGAGCCCGAGAGCGTGGACGTGATCTGCGTCGATCCCCCCTACTACGACAATGTGATGTACGCGGAGTGCTCGGACTTCTTCTACGTCTGGCAGAAGCGCACGCTCGGCGATATCTACCCCGAGTGGTTCGACACGGAGCTGACGGACAAGGACCGCGAGGCCGTCGCCAACGTCGCGCGCTTTGAGGGCGTCAAGGGCTCGAAAAGGAAGCTCGCGGAGCAGGACTATGAGGCGAAGATGCGGGCAGTCTTCAACCGCTGCCACACGGTCCTCAAGCCGCACGGCGTCATGACCATGATGTTCACCCACAAGCGGGTGGAGGCGTGGGACACGCTGGCGGCGGCCCTCATCGGTGCCGGCTTCGAGATCACCGCCGCCTGGCCGGTCCATACGGAAAGCGAACACTCCCTGCATCAGGCGAAGAAGAACGCCTGCTCCAGCACCATTCTGCTGGTCTGCCGCAAGCGCCCGGACGGGAGGAACGGTGCCGGCTACTGGTGGGACGACGTGGAGCCTGAAGTGCGGGAGAAGGTGCGGGAGAAGGTCGCCGAGTTCGAGGACCTGGGGATGGAGGGCGTGGACCTGATGGTGTCCACGTTCGGCCCCGCGCTGCAGGTGATCTCCAGCCACTGGCCGGTCCGCGACCGCTCGGGAGAGGAGATCCGCCCGGACGTGGCGCTGGACGAGGCCCGGCGCGTGGTGACGAACTACCGGGTGCGGACGCTGCTGTCCCGCGCCCATGGCGAGGTGCCCTTCGACCCGCCGACGCGCTGGGCGATCCTCGCGTGGGACCTGTTCAAGGCCGGCCGCTTCCCCTACGACGAGGGCCGCAAGCTGGCTATGGCGGTGGGCGTGGACCTCGACGACACGATCAAGGGCCACGACATCGCCTACAAGAAGAGCCAGGACATCGTGCTGCGCGAGCCGCGGAGGCGGGTTAAGCGCGGGAGCCTCGAC
The DNA here is from genome assembly GCA_034722055.1 of Armatimonadota bacterium. Taxonomy (GTDB): domain Bacteria; phylum Armatimonadota; class Zipacnadia; order Zipacnadales; family UBA5352; genus JAYENL01. The sequence goes on along the minus strand of JAYENL010000260.1, from coordinate 21,497 downwards.
CCGCAGGCGGACGAGTTCAGCTCGATCATCGACGCCATCCACGCGGCTATCTACATCTTTGACGAGGATGGCCTGAGCGCGTGCCGGCGGTTCCTGGAGGACCGGAAGCTGACGCAGCGGGAGGAGTTCGTGGCGGCGGTGGAGGCGCTGCTGAGGGCGATTCCGCAGGCGCGGAGCGAATGGGACAGCCTGCGCGAGGTGGCGCTGGCCTTCCTGAGCGGCCGCATCGACATCCCCGAGCCCGTCCAGCTCGAGATGGCCTTCGTGGGCGCCGACGACGAAGACCAAGAGGACGAGGACGACGAGTAGCCGAGAGACGGGGGGCTGATTGACCCTTGGTGGACGCGGACCTGACGACCTATGAGTGGAAGCTGCGTTACAGTCGCGAGGCGGGCAGCCCGCTGACCGACTTCTACATCCCCGCGCTGCAGCGCAGCGTGCGGTATGACCGCAAGGCGGGGTTCTTCTCCTCCACGGCGCTGTCCGCTGCGGCCCGCGGCATCGCCGGCCTCATCCTCAACGATGGCCACATGCGCCTGCTGGTGAGCGCGCACCTGTCGAAGCAGGACGTGCGCGCCATCAACGAGGGCTACGACCTCCGCCAGCGCATCCAGGAGAAGGCGCTGGAAGAGTGGGAGTACCCCGCGGAGCGGATCGAGCGGGAGCGGCTGCAGGCGCTGGCGTGGATGATCGCGCGGGGGACACTGGAGATCAAGATCGCGGTCCCCGTCAATGAAGACGGCACCCTCCAGGACGTCGCCGAGGACGAGCTGTTCCACGAGAAGGTCGGCATCTTCACCGACGCGCGCGGCAACCGGGTGGCGTTCACCGGCAGCAACAACGAGAGCCTGCGCGGCTGGCTGAGGAACCGGGAGAGCTTCAACGCCTTCTGGTCCTGGCGCCCCGGCGATGACGCGCGCATTGAGGCGGAGCTTGAGGAGTTCGAGGAGCTCTGGGAGGACCGGGCCCGCTTCACGCGGGTGATCGACTTCCCGGATGCAGTCCGGCAGAGGTTCATCGACATCGCGCCCGAGGAGCCGCCCGAGCACGATCCGGAGGACCCCGAGGTCCTCGAGGAGCGCGAGAGGCGGCTGGAGCGCGAGAGGTGGCTGTTCCAGTTCGTCCGGGACGCCCCCTACATGCCGAACGGCGACCTGCTGGCCGAGGAGTTCGCGACGGTCGATCTGTGGCCGCACCAGAAGAAGGTCGCAGACCAGATCGTCGAGACCTACCCCGAGCCCTACCTGCTCTGCGACGAGGTCGGGCTGGGGAAGACGGTCGAGGCGGGCATTGCGCTCAAGCGCCTGCTGCTGCCGGGGCGGGTGAAGCGCTGCCTCATTCTCGTGCCGGCGTCTCTGGTCACACAGTGGCAGGAGGAGCTCATCGAGAAGTTCAACCTCAACACCTGGCAGTACACCGGCAGCGGCTTCGTGGACGCCCACGGGAACGAGACACCTCAGAACCCCGACAACCCCTGGAACACGCACGAGGTGATCATCGCCTCCAGCCATCTCGCCAAGCGTCAGGAGCGGACTCCGACATTGCTGGAGGCGGACGAGTGGGACCTGGTGGTAGTGGACGAGGCGCACCACGCGCGCCGCAGGCAGCCTACCGGCGAGGAGTACCGGCCGAACCGGCTGCTGCACCTACTGCAGCAGATCCGCGACAGGACCCGCGGCATGCTCCTGCTGACCGCCACGCCCATGCAGCTCGACCCCATCGAAGTATGGGACCTGATGGAGGCGATGGGCCTCGGCGGAGAGTGGGGAGCGCTGGGAGGCGAACTCTTCACGCGCTACTTCGAGGAGCTGCGACACTTCCCCGACCGGGCCGACCTCTCATTTCTGTGCGAGATGCTACACGACTACCTGGAGCATGTGGGGACATGGGACGAGGCGGCGGAGGCGTTGGCGCGCGATGAGCTTGGCATCATCAAGCTCCAGGAGCTCAAGGACATGGGTGAGAGCGGGCAGTGCGACACCACCATGCTTCGCTGGAGCGATGAAGAGCTGGCAGCGGCTGCGCAGTTCTTCCGCGCGCACACGCCGCTGCATCACTACGTCTTCCGCCACACGCGCGACCTGCTGCGCAGCTACCGCCGGCAGGGCCTGCTGGACGAGAACATCCCCGATCGCGCTCCGCACGACGAGTTCATCGAGTTCGCAACGCGGGAAGAGCGAGAGCTATATGACCGCATCGAGAAGTACATCCGGGACGTCTACGTCGCGGCCGATGAGCAGAACCGCGCCGGCGTGGGCTTCGTGATGACGATCTACCGGCGACGCCTGACATCCAGCTTCTACGCCATCGAGCGCAGCCTGCAGCGTCGCGTGGCGCATCTGCGGGGGGAGGATGAGGAGAGCACCGGCGGTCTGGTTGCTGAGGACTATGAGGATGAGGACCTCAGCCGCGACGTGAGCCAGGAGATCGAGGGCCAGGAAGAGCCGCTCGCTATCAACGTGGCAGAGGAGATCCAATTCATCGAGGAGTTCCTGCAGGATATCGAACGCTGCGGCGAGGACTCGAAGTTCGACCGCTTCACGAGGGATCTCGAAGAGGCCTTCCGGACGCACCGGACCGTCGTGGTCTTCACGCAGTACACCGACACCATGGACTACATCCGCGATAAGCTTGTCACGGTCTACCGCCGTCAGGTGGCCTGCTACTCAGGGCGCGGCGGGGAGCGATGGGATGGCGAGCAGTGGCAGACGGTCTCGAAGGAGCACATCAAGAACCTGTTTGCAGAGGGCGAGGACGTCAAGACCCTCCTGTGTACCGAGGCTGCGAGCGAAGGCCTGAACCTGCAAACCTGCTCGATGCTGATCAACTACGACATGCCATGGAACCCGATGAAGGTCGAACAGCGCATCGGACGGATCGACCGCATCGGCCAGGAAGCCGAGGAAGTCAGGGTCATCAACTACTTCTACGAGGACACCGTCGAGGCCCGCATCCACAGGCGACTTGGGCAGAGGATCGGCAGCTTCCAGTGGGTAGTCGGGCCACTACAGCCGATCCTGGCGCAACTCCCAGACCTGATCCGCGACGCGGCGTTCTCCGATCCGGCTGAGAGAGATAGTCGCATCGCGCGGATCGTGGAGGACCTCGCTGCGCAGTATGAAAAACTGAGGCGCGAGGCACTGAACCTCGAGGAGAACACTCGGAGGACGTCCCCGGAGGCACCCTCGGCGGACCAAGTCCCGGTACGACCTGCCGAGTTGGAGGAGCTGGTCTTGGGCAGTGAGCTGCTGGAGTCAGACTATCGGTTCGAGGAGGTCGAGCCAGGGCTGTATCGGCTCGTAGGACCAGCCAATGACGGCGTGGTGACATTCCGGCCGGAAGTCTACGATCTGAAGCCCGACACCGCCACCTACTTGGCCCACGGCAGCACGACATTCGAGGACCTGGTCAGTACCCCATCGGCGCCGGATGATGCGGCAGGGCCGGTCATGCGGGTTCAGGCTGAAGCCGAGGGCGAGCGACTGGTGCAGTACTATGCCGTCAGCGACGGGACCCTTACGACCGTGTCCTCGCTGGCGGCCCTGACAGCCGCCCTGGACGCAGCGGAGGGTGCTGAGCAGATCATTCGTGCGGAAGACACCGCGGAGGGTCTCAAAGACGAACTGAGCCGCCGCCTGCAGCAACGCTTGGACTTCGAGAGCCGCCGCCATGAACGCTATCTGGAGGGTCGACTGGACGCGCTGAGGCGAGACGCACGAGCTTCGCTCGAGGTGCTCATGGCCATCGACTTCGTGAGGTCCCACCCGTCGCTGGACGATGATGTCGAGGACGACGAACAGATCCATGTGGGCGCACTGCTGCAGAGGCGGCTCGCTGACGGCGAAGTTCCCCTGCCAGCGCTGGTCTCGGTGGCCGGCGTACGCCCGGGCGACTTCTCGGTCCGCGCTGACACGATCGAGCAGTTCGCCGGCAAGAAGGCGGAATCGCTTAACGCGAGCTGGGGCCGGCAACTGCAGCGTGCCAGCACGATCGCCAGAGAATGGGAAAGACTGAGCGCGGGACCGAGTTCGACATGGTGAGCAGGCCTCGCCGCGTCTTCGCCTTCGGACTACTGCAAGTTGAGGACGATATTCACCGGCGGTAAGGAGCACCGAGGACGTCTGAAGTGCGACCAGCAAGAGACCGACCGCGAGCAGGCCCTGAGACAGGGGGCAACGTGCAATGGAGATAGCCGAACTACTCCAAGCCATCCGTCAGTTCGACCTGGTGTTGCCCGAGTTCCAGCGTGAGTACGTCTGGGAGAAGGAGCAGGCGAAGCAGTTGATGGTGTCTCTCTACCGAGGCTACCCCACCGGCAGCCTGCTGTTCTGGAAGACGCAGAATCCGCCGGACATCAAGCACGATGCTGTGCCCACGGACAAGGTCGGGACAGTCCAGGTGATCTTGGATGGTCAACAGCGCCTGACCACGCTCTTCCTGCTGATGGAGAACGAGATTCCGCCTTACTACCGCGAGGCGGAGATCACTAACGATCCGCGGGACCTGTACTTCAACCTCCACGATGGCAGCTTCCAGTACTACCAAGCCTCGCGGATGAAGGGCGACCCGGCCTGGGTGTCCGTCGTGGAGTGCTTCCAAGACGGGAGCGTTAACCCGATAGTCATCGGTCGAGAGATTGGGGAGGACGATGAGGAAGCGCTGGAACTCAGCACGCTCTTCAATGATAACCTCAACTGCCTCCGCGCTGTCCGCAGCCGAACCTACCCGATTCAGCTTGTTCCTGGCGACGCCAACATCGATGACGCCATAGATGTATTCGACCGTGTGAACAGCCTTGGCACCAAACTCAGCGACGCTGAGCTTGCCCTTGCTCACATCTGCGGCAAGTGGCCTCATGCCCGACGCGTCATGAAGGAGAAGCTCGCCGACCTGGCGCGGCTCCACTTCGAGTTCGACTTGGGATTCATGGTCAGGTGCCTCGTCGGCGTCGTGAAGGGCCGCGCACTGTATGAGACCATACACGAGGAGCCAGCAGACTCGCTGCAGGAGGGATGGGAAACACTCTCTCAAGTCTTGGACTACAGCATCGGCATCCTCCCCGCCCACGCCCATATCCACTCCACAGAGGACCTGAACACGACGAACGTCCTCGTGCCCGTTGTGGTGTACCTGGCTCGCAACGGGGGCAAGTTCAGCCGCGAACTGGAGATGCGCAGGTTCGTGCACTGGCTGTATGCGGCGCATACCTGGTCGCGCTATACATCGCAGGTCGATACCCGACTTGATCATGACCTCTCCTACGTCGTGCGGAGCGACGAGCCGTGCGTGGGCCTATGCGAAGCCATCGTCGACCAACGTGGCAGATTGGACCTAAAGGCCGCGGATATGGAAGGTCGCGGGATACAGCATCCCATCTTCCGGATGGCCTTCATCGCGGCAAAGGGGCATGGCGCTATTGACTGGTTCAATGGAATGCCCCTGGGGCAGACGGTTGGTGAGCGTTACCGTCTTCACAACCACCACATCTTTCCTCGATCGTTGCTGTACGGCGATGGCGGCTATGATTCTGCAAACCACTTGCACAGCAAGAAGGTCAACGAAATCGCGAACCGTGCCTTCCTGACTGCGGACAGCAACGTGTCTCTCGGAGACACGCCTCCAAGCGAGTACCTGCCAGCGATTGCGGAGCAGTATCCCGGCGCTCTGGAGAAGCAATTCGTGCCTACCGATCCGCACCTGTGGCGTCTCGACCACTATGAAGAGTTCCTTGAGGCACGTCGGCAGCTCATTGCCAATGCGATCAATCAGTTCATGGCTGACACAATGGGTGACCAGGCACCGCCTGCTCCTGAGACTGTGCAGGACCTGATCCATGCGGGCGAGAGCCAGCGGGTGGAGTTCAAGTCTTCGCTCCGCTGGGACATGCGGCAGGAGCAAGTGAACAAGGCGCTTGAACAGGTCATCGTGAAGACGATTGCCGGGTTCCTTAACTCATATGGGGGCAAGTTGGTGGTCGGCGTCAGCGACGATGGCCACGTGCTGGGAATCGAGCACGACCTCCAGACTCTCGGCCGCGGAGACAACGACGGTTATGAGCAGAAGCTGATGCAGCTCGTTGAGAACCACATCGGCACTGAGTTCGCCAAATACATCCATACCACTTTCGAGATGGCGGGAGAGAAGCAGGTTTGTGTTGTGGAAGTCGAGGCAAGCGCGCGTCCGGCCTACGTCGAGGCCGAGGGGGAAAGGCGATTCTACATCCGTGCCGGTAACACGACCCGACCCCTCGATGCGGCCCAGGCGGTGGAGTACATCGGCATGCATTGGGAGAGCTGACCCGACGGACAGCCGGAGTTACTGGGCCCGTTCGCCCTTGGTGATCATCAGACCATGCAGGCCCGGCGCGACCTGCTGCGCTACTCTCCGCCATCTATCGGCCCGTGAAGGGAGCCGGCGGAGCTGCTCTGCGGTCCCTCTTGGCGGTATTCCGAGCGCTGCCAAGTTGCGAGAGGACTGCCCGCCGACGCGCAGCTGGCCCTGGTTGGCACCAGGACGACTGGCCCATGGCCGGGATGAGGAAGGAGACAGATGGTGGGGCTCGGAATTGCTCCGTTAAGCGCCACGATTCGAAGCTGTCCGGCTGAAGACGGCAACATAAGCGTCCTTCGGGATGTGCTCGTAACCGTGGGAGTTACGGGTACAGAAAGACGGAGAGTGTGTCGAGAAGCCGGTGTTGTTTGCTGTCTAGTACAAGGCAGAGCACGCCGATCAGCTTGCTGAGCACATCAAGCAGTTCCCGGGATACGGCGATCATAACGTCCTCCTCATTCACACCTATGTCTGCGGAAGCCGATACGGAGAGACGGGAACGTGCGGTGCCACGAGTGGTAGACGCTGCTGAATAGCGATCCACCTCGTCTGCGATGAGATCTACGAAGACGCGGCGTGTACCGCACATGGCATGCATGAATTTGTTCATCCTACGGATTCCTGGACGACAATGAGCTTGTTGCCGGTCACGAGGGCCTTGTCGTCCAAACAGGCGGTCAGCGATGAATGTCCTCATCTACTGTCGGGTGAGCACCCCCGACCAGGCCGAACACGGCTACAGCCTGCCGGCGCAGGAGCGTCTGTGCCGGGAGCGGGCCGAAGCCCGCGGCGACGCTGTGGTGGGGGTCATCCGGGACCCGGCGCAACATGGCGATGACCCTGACCGTCCCGGCCTGCGAGAGGCGCATGAGCGGCTGGAGGCCGGCGACGCCGACGGCCTGTATGTGGTGGATCTGGATCGGCTCCACCGGGACTACGCCCAGCATCTGATCTTGGCGAACGAGCTGGTGCAGGCCGGCTACCACCTCTACTCCGTCTCCGACAGCGCCGACTACGCCGACGAGGACCAGCGGCTGCTGCTGGACATCAAGGCTGCGGTGGCCGCCGACGAACTGCGGCGCATCCGCCGGCGCAGCCGGCGCGGCATCGCCGAGCGCGCTCAGCACGGCCTTACCCTGGGCCCGCCAGCTATGGGCTACCGCAAGCAGGTCGACGAGCGCGGCAATCCCATCCCCGACGAACCCATCGTCATCGTACCGGAGGACGCCGAGTTAGTCCGCTGGCTGTTTGACCGCTACGCCCATGGCGCGTCTCTACAGGAGCTGGCACAGGAGTGTAATCGCCGGGGCGTTCCTAAAGTCCGCGGGGCTGGGCGGTGGAGTGCGGGACAGGTCGGGCGTATGCTCTACAATCCGGTCTATCGCGGTCTCGTCGTCCACCGGGACGAGACGTATCCAGGCCAGCATGAAGCCATTATCGGCAGCGAACGCTGGCAGAATGTGCAGCGGCGGCTGCGTCAGCGGGCGGATGTGCACCCCCGCAGCCGAAGCACCACCCTCACGCCACTGATGCAGTGCGGGGTTTGCGGCGGACCAGTCAACACCAACGTAGCCGTCGCGGGCCAGCGGACCTACTACGTGTGCGCCGCACGGCTCGACCTCCCGGAAGACCAGCGCCATCCGCCGTGGAACACCCGTGCGGAGGCGGTCGAAGCCATCCTGTGGGCGTGGCTGGGACGGCTGATCACCGACGAACACTTGGAGCGGGCGGCGCGTATCCATCAGCAGCGCCGGCAGTCCCGTCACCATCGCGGTGAGCAGCAACAACTCCGCGACGAAGTGGCCAGCGTGGAGGACGAGATCGCCACCAATGTCCGCGCCGCCCACGCCGATGCCCTGCCGGAGGATATGCTGCCGCAGTTGAACGCGCCCTTGATTGACCGCCGTGATCGACTCCGGCAGCGGCTGAGACGTTTGGAGGCACAGGCGGATGTGCCCGAACGCGACGCCCGCTGGATGCGGGAGGCAGGCCTCGCGGCTATCGAGGCTATCCGCGAGTCCGACGACGTGGCCCGTCGCCGAGACTTCCTCGGCCGCGTGTATTCCTACGTAGAGGTGTGGGGGAACCGGATCCGGATGCACCACACCCTGGAGGACATCGCTCCCCGAACGGTGCGACTACCGTCATTCTGGTCCCCGCTTCGAGGCATCGACGAGGTGAATCTCGATGAGCCAACATAATGTTTTACTCTTCATCACCGACGGGCACAGGAAGGACACCCTCGGCTGCTACGGCAATGACCTGCTGGAGACTCCGCACATCGACGCCTTTGCGGGCCAGGGGGTCCGATTCGAGCGGGCCTTCGGCACGCACTCGGTGTGCATGCCCAATCGGGCCTCACTCTACACCGGCCGCTACCCGCACGTGCACGGAGTGTGGGCGAACGGCGTCCGGCTGCGAGACAGCGAGGTGACCATGCCGCAGGTGCTGCGGGAGGCCGACTACGCCACCTGCGCGGCGGGCAAGATCCACCTCGAGCCCCAGCAGCAGTACACCGGCAACGTCCCCATAATCCAGGGGCCCTACTACGGCTTTGGCGAGGTGCACATCAGCGAGAACCGCCTGGGCGAGGAGTACCTGCAGTTCATCGACGAGCAGCATCCGGAGCTGTCAGAGCGGGCGCGGATGCGGCGCGGCATGCCCCAGGAGGCCCACGAGCTGCAGTGGATCACGGGCCGGGCCATCGACTTCATCCACCGGCAGGCCAAGAGCGGGTCGCCCTTCTACTGCCACTGCTCCTACCATGAGCTGTCGCCGCCGTGCACGCCTCCGGAGGGCTGGGCGGGTCATTACGATCCCGCGGACGTGCCGGTCCCGGAGCTGCGCGCGGAGGACCTGGAGGGCAAGCCCCCCTTCTACCGGGAGTGCTATGAGGGCTACGTTGCCAACGGTCGCCAGCCCGACGAGCCCACGCTGCGGCGCTACATCGCCAGCTACTACGACCAGATGCGCTTCATCGACCACCAGTTCGGGCGGCTGATGGAGGCGCTGGAGGAGGCGGGCGTGGCGGAGGAGACCGTGGTGCTGTTGGTGGCCGACCACGGTCTGTCACTCAACGACCACTTCCAGTGGCGGCACGGGCCCTTCCTGTTCGACCAGGTCGCGAACGTGCCCATGATCTGGCGCATACCGGGTGGGGCGTCCGGGGCGGTGACCGAGGAGCTGGTGGAGGGCGTCGATGTGATGCCCACCATCCTGGAGCTGTGCGGGGTGGACTGCCCACCGGGGGTGCAGGGGCGGTCGATGGCGCCAATCCTGCACGGCGAGGAGGGCGCGCGCGGCCGGGAGTCGGTGCTGCTGCAGGAGCGGCAGGCGCCGGACCTGGCGGCCCGGGGCCTCAACCCAGAGCGCGTCGAGCAGTGGGCCGTGCGCACCCAGGACTGGAAGCTGATCCACTACCCGGGCGAGGACTTCGGGGAGCTCTACGACCTGCGCGAGGACCCCGGCGAGTTCCGCAACCTCTGGGGCGACCCGGGGTACGCGTCACAGCGCGCGGAGATGCAGCGGCTGCTGCTGGACCGCGTAGCGCAGTCGCGCGACCCGCTGCCGGTGCGGCACTACGACTGGTAGGCCCCGAGACCGGCCGCGCATTCGCACGTGGGGCTCCTGCCGCGTGGAAACGCTCGGGCCGGCAAAGGCAAGGCGGACCGTGGATACACACCGACCAGGGAGGCAGGAGACGCTCGCCGGAGGCCGGAATCGATACTCGACGCAGCAGTGCGATCCGAGATGACTGACCGGAGGGACGAGCGAGATGGAATACCGACAGCTCGGCCGCAGCGGGATGCGCGTCTCCAAGCTCTGCCTGGGGACGATGAGCTACGCGGCGCGGACGGACGAGGACGAGGCGCACCGGATCATGAGCGAGGCGGCGGATGCGGGCGTGAACTTCTTCGACACCGCCGACGTATACCGGCGGGGTGGCTCGGAGGAGTTCATCGGCCGGTGGCTGGCTGACACCGGCCGGCGGGACGAGATCGTGCTGGCCACGAAGGCCGTCTGGAAGATGGGTGACGGCCCCAACCACTGGGGCGCCAGCCGCCAGCACCTCACGCGAGCGGTGGAGGCCAGCCTCCGGCGGCTGCAGACCGACCGCGTCGACCTCTACTACCTGCACGTGGTCGATCCCACCACGCCGGTCAACGAGATCCTGGAGACGCTCGACGACCTGCAGCAGCAGGGCAAGATCCTTTACATCGGCACCTCCAAGTGGCCCAGCTCCCTGGTCTGCGAGATGCGCCTCCGGGCGCAGTTCATGGGGCAGCCGCAGGTGGTGGTGGAGCAGTCGCCCTACAACCTGCTGGACCGCCGGCTAGAGAACGAGATGGCGTGGCTGTGCCTGCGGCAGGGTATCGGCCTGTGCACCTTCGGGCCGCTGTGCCAGGGGATTCTCTCGGGCAAGTACCACCGCGATGAGGAGCCGCCCGAGGACGCGCGCCTCAGGAGAGCCGGCCCCGACCACTACCTGCTCACCGAGGGCGCCTACGAGCGCGTGGAGCAGTTGCGGCCGTTGGCGGAGGGTCGCGACTGCACGCTGGCGGAGCTGTCCATCGCATGGGTTATGCAGCAGCCCTTTATCAGCTCGGCGATCGTGGGCTGCCGCACGGTGGAGCACCTGCGCTCGGCGGTCAGGGCGTGCGAGGTGGAGCTGAGCGATGAGGAGCTGCAGCGCATCGACGAGATCTGCCCGCCCGGCAGCACGGTGAGCGACTACTACGACCGCGTGGTGTGGGCCCACGCCCGCGCGGCGGCCAACGAGGGCAACTGGCGGGCGCACGAGCTCGTGGACAGCTCCCGGCCGCCGGGCACGCAGCGGCGGAGCCTGGACTGAGACGCTGCACGCCACCAGTCACGGCGTGCGGGCGAGCGCGCCCCCAGCCCAGCGATGGTTGCTGTCATTCCCGGGCGGAAGTCACCGGACCCCTGATGACGGGCGCAAGAGGTCGGACCGCAGATCACTAGCGGAGGTCACACCATGTCCCGATCACTGCCCCTCATCTGCATCGCCACCATCATCATCGGCTTCAGCGCGGCTCGGGCGCAGGAGGGGGTCAGCGTCCCCCTGGCGCTGGCGGAGGGCCGGGGCTGCTACGTCTCGCCCACCGGCGCCGGCCTGTGGTCGGCGCTGTGGAATGAGGAGACACTCTACCTGGAGGCTGAGGATGCCGAGAACCTGACGATGCAGGAGGGCCATGACGTCCTCGAGGACCCCGACTGCGGCGGCGGACGGTGCCTGGCGCGCGTCACCAATGCTGAGTTCCCGCTGCGGATCGCCGAGGCGGGGACATATCAGGGCTGGGCGCGGGCGCTGCTGCCCTTCCCGGCGAGCTGGACGCACGTGGAGTCCATGGACGGCGGCGGTGAGCAGCAGATCCGGGACAGCAACCAGCGCGTCTTCGGCGAATGGTACTGGACGCCGCTGGCCGAGTACTCCCTCAGTGCGGGCCAGCACCGGTTCCGGCTGCACAACTGGCTGGGCGGCGCCAAGCTGGACTGCATCGTCTTCAGCGCAAACCCGGAGCTCGACCCAGCGGTGCTCAGGGGCGTTCCCGCCGGGCCGGAGGCGCAGACCGGCACGGTCCTCTCGCGCCCGGTGCTGCCCTCGGCGGTGGCTCGGTGGGGCGCGGTCAGCTACGAGGCAGAGCTGAACGAAGGGGCCGTATCGGCGGAGGTATCCGCCGATGGTGGAGACAGATGGGTCGCGGCGGACCGAATCTCGGACCTTCCGACGCGCGGCGATGGCACCGATGCGCTGCTGGTGCGATTCACGCTCACCGCCGCCGAGGATGGCGGCTCGCCGGTGGTGCGGGCAGCGACGCTGGGATTGCAGCTCGCACCGGACGCGGAGGCGGTGCTCGAGACGGACCACTACCGGATCGCCGTGGCGCGCGATACCGGGCGGCTGGCGGGCATCCTCAACCGCGCGACGGGAACGGCTGCCACACCGCTGCACCTCCAGGAGAGCTTCGTGGGGCTGGCGGTGCGAGAGCCGGGCGGATCGGAGATGACCCTCATCCCGCCCGATGAGCTGCAGTTCGAGGGCCTGGCCGAGCGCCCGGACGGGCTCGCAGTGGAGTTCTCCGCGGCGGACGGGAGCATCCGCAGCCGCGTTGAGATGAGCGCCGATGGCACTCCGCTGAGCGACTGGACGATCACGGTCGCGAACCGGAGCGATCTCGAGGTCATCCGGGTGGACTTCCCGCTGCTGCGCAACGCGGCTATTGCCGACTTCCGCGACGACGAGGTGGTGATCCCCAAGACCGGCGGGTGGCGCATCGAGCAGCCGGCGAGTTCGAAGACGTGGACGGCGTGGTACCTGGGCAGCGCCTCCATGAGCTGGATGGACCTGTGCGACGCGGAGGCCGGCCTCTACCTGGCGATGCTCGACCGGGAGCTGACCACCACCGAGATCGAGTCCGCGCCGGCGGCCGGCAACCGCGGGGCCGACCTGTCGATGCGCACGCACACCTTGATCGGCCCCGGCGAGGCGAAGACGCGCCGCTACCAGGTCGGCGTGCACCCCGGCGACTGGCACTGGGCCGCCGACGCCTACCGGGAGTGGGCGCTGTCGTGGATGGAGCCGCCCGACAATCCCGAGTGGGTGCAATGGACGGACGGCTGGGTGGGCGCCATGGCGGTGCCCTTCGATCACATGACCGGCAAGCTGGCGCAGGCGCGCCACCAGGGCATCTCCTACCTGCAGTACTGGGGCCAGATGGCGGACGGCATCGACCAGTGCTGCGGGAACTTCTACTGGCCGGCGCCGGCGCTGGGCGGCGCTGAGGGATTCCGGGAGGGCATCGCCGCCGTGCACGAACAGGGCGGGCGAGTGACGGCCTACATGAACTGCCAGACCTGGACGCCCGACTCGGCCATCAACGACGCCCTGCGCCGCACCCCCAAGTCGGAGCTGCCCCGGGAGGCGCTGTCGCTGATCCACCCCATCGACTGGTTCAACCGCTGGCGACTGTACCAGATCGACGGCGAGGCCCAGGGCTACTACGCGTCCACGCTGGGCTGGTACATCATGTGCCCGGCCTCCACGGGCTTCCAGGAGCATCTGCGGTTCTGGGTCGCCGACATGTACGCGCACCGTTTCGGCATCGACGGCGTCTACATCGACCAGACCGGCGCCACGGGCGCCAAGCCCTGCTACAACCTCGACCACGGCCATGACGACATCGGCGACTGGGGCTCAGGGAACGTGCAAATGCTGCGCACGTCCCTTGCGGCCGCACGCGAGGTGAGGCCTGAATTCATCATCGCCATCGAGGGCTGCGGCGACGCACTGGGACAGTACGCCAGCCTGCACCTGATATCGGGCCTGTGCACGCACCCGGAGGTCTACCACTACACCTTCCCCGAGCACATCCTCATCAGCGGGCTCTCCAACGCCTCGCACCTGTCCCTGCATCAGCGCATCAGCCGCGCGTTCCTCAACGGCGATCGCTTCGACAGCCGCATCCGCAGGGCGGGCCTGGAGTCCGCGCTGCGGCTGCGCCGGCGCATCAGGCGGTGGCTGTACCCCGCCCGGTTCATGGACACCATCGGCCTGCAGGTCTCCGACGACCAGGTGCTGGCGCGCTGGAACCGCCTGGCGGAGGATGGGGAGCGCGCGCTGGTCCTCACGTTCGATAACGAACAGCGCGTGGAGGGCGCCCGGTGCTCGCTGGAGCTGCCGGAGGGCTGGCCTCGGCCCCAGCGGGTGGCGATCTACGACCGGGAGGGAGAGGCGCGGGTGGAAGAGCCGCGGGTGACCGATGGCGCGCTGCAGATCGAGGTGCCCGCGAGCACCATCTCGGCCGCGGTGGCGCTGTATGAGGTCGCCCCTCATCACGCCGTGGACGTGTGGCAGGCCTCCGAGGGTGAGGGCGGGGAGAGCACGAGCCTCGACCTGCGGGGAGTAAACCTCACGGAGGAGCCGGTGATGGCCAGGGTTGCGATGCAGGCCCGGCCGCCGCTGCGCGTCGCGGAGGAGCCGTTGGCGCTGACCATCCCTGCAAGCGGCGTCGCGCGGGCCGAGATGGACGTGGAGGGCGTGGCGGACCTGCAGAGGCCCACGCTGGTGATGCTGCGCGTGAGCTGGCCGGGCGGCGAGCGCCAGAGCATCGCCGAGCTGCGCCCGCTGCTGCTCAACCCCGGCATGAGCCTCAACGACGATGGCGATGACACGCCAGACTACTGGATCGCCAGCGGCACCACCCACAGCTTCCCGCGCGGCGTCGAGGAGGGATCCGCGTGGATTGGCGGTATGCCGGAGGAGGTCATCTTCTTCCGCCAGCGGGTGCCGCTGCAGCCGGAGACGGAGTACTTTTTCGCCGCGGAGATAAAGCGCAGCGAGGGGGAGGGGAACGTCTCCGCCGCGGTGGTGGAACACGTCGGCGAGCGCGGGCTGCGAGTACACAAGATCGGCACCAACGAGGAGGCCACCACCGACACCTGGGAGCGCTTCGAGACCACGTTCACCACCGGCGCCGAGTTCCGGACGGCGGCGGTGTACCTCTACAACACCAAGTCTCAGAGGCGGGCCTGGTTCCGCACCCTTGAGCTGCGGAAAGTGGAGTGAGGAGGAGCGAGAGATGGCGACAGAGCCGCCGCGCATTGAGGACTACGGCTTCGGGCGCATCGTGATCGACGGGACGCGCTATAGCAATGACGTCATCATCTACCCCGAGCGCGTGGATGATAGCTGGTGGCGCGACCAGGGCCACCTGCTGCAGATGGTGGACCTCGACGGAGTGCTGCAGGCCAACCCGGACGTGCTGGTGGTGGGCACCGGCGCCTATGGGCGCATGCGGCTCGCCGACGGCGTCGAGGAGGCGCTGGCTCAGCGCGACATCGACGTGGTGGCGGCGCAGACGGATGAGGCCGTCGAGCGGTACAACGAGCTGGCGCCGGGCCGGCGCACCGTGGCGGCGCTGCACCTGACCTGCTGAGCAGCGCCGCCTGGTGGCCGGGAACGGGCCGCGTAAACTGCGTGCAGCCTCAGAAGGAGCGTTGACGATGCGGCTTTCAGCGATGTTGGTCGTCGTGGTGACGGCGACAGCAGCCCCGGTGCGGGCGGCGGAGAATCTGGCGCCCAACCCGAGCTTCGAGGAGGCGGCGGAGGATGGCGGACCGGCGGGCTGGCTGGCGCAGGGACCGGCCGAGGCGCTGATCTGGGCCGAGGATGAGGCGCACTCGGGGGATCGGAGCCTGAAGATCACCTGGCAGGAGGCCGGGCCGACCATCTCCTGGACCTCGGAGATGATCCCGGTGCAATCGCCCGACCAGCAGTTCCTGCTCCGCGTGTGGGCGAAGCTGGAGGAGGTCAGCCGCGGGCACGGGGCCTTCGTGGGCTTCTATCACACCGATGAGAACGGGGAGCGCATCGGCCAGAGCGGGGGCATCAGGATCGGGGGCGCCGTCGCGGTCGCCGGCGCGACCGTTGTCACCGCCGACTGGAGCGAGCACGTGGCCGCCAGCGACATCACGCCCGAGGTAAAGGGCCTCCGGGTGAATCTGCGCCTCTACGGGGCCGTGGGCACCGCGTGGTTCGACGACGTCGAGGTCACGGCCTACAGGCCGGCACCGCTGGAGCGGCCCAGGCCGCTGCGGCGGGGCATACGCTTGCAGGATGGCCGGTGCGCGGTCGTGGCCTGCCAGGGAGGCACCCAGGCCGCCACCAGAATCCGCGCCGCTCTACGCCAGAAGGGCTGCGAGGCGCCGGTGGTGGCACACTCGGCCATCGACCCGGCATCCGAGACCCGGGACCTGATCGTCCTCGGCAACCTCGCGACAAGCGACGCCGTGGAGTACCTCTACCGCCGCTCCTATACCTACGAGGACCTCTACTACCCCGGCGGCGGAGGCTACGTCCTCCGCCCGCTCGTCGATCCCCTGGGCACCGGCGGGAACATCCTGGTGGTCGGTGCCTCTGACCGGGCGGGGTTGGAGGCGGGAGCAGAGCGGCTGGTTGGCGCCATCGAAGCGGCCAAGGATGTCATCGATGTGCCGCTCACCGTCGAGACCGGCGAGGGCTACATCGACCTGAAGCACCTCCCCTGGCCTATCGGGGGCGCACGGCGGCAGATGGAACCGGCGGCGGCGTATCTGAAGACCGGCGACCTGGAGCATGCGCAGGAGTACCGGCGCGTGATGCTGGAGGATGCGCGAGCCCTCAAGCAACGGCTGGCCAATCGGGATAACGCGCTGCATCTGTTCTACGTCACGCGCACCATGTCCTGGGACCTGATGGAAGGCTGCGGGGTCTTCAGCGACGAGGAGCGGCTGGAGATCGCGCGCTCGCTGCTGACCATCCTGCGCTCGGATCAGGGCTACCAGTATGTCGCGGCGCGAGGCGGGAGGACAACGAAGGAGAACCACGCCACCCGAGGAGCGCGCGCGTTCTACTACGGCTGGCGCCACTTCAGCAAGTACTACCGCGAGGAGCTGGGCGGCGAGCTGACCGCCTGGCGGCACGCCCTGGCGCAGTTCTGGCAGTGGCCGCTGAGCAGCTCCCGATCGTACGAGGACTCGCTGTCTCAGCACGCCCTGGGCGGGAGCATGGACAACACGCTGGACATCGCGCTGCAGGAGCCACAGTGGTCGGCGGACTGGTTCGCCTCGAGCCTCGCGCATCGCATGGGCGAGCGCTGCATCGCCATCTCCAACAACATGGGCCGGACGGTGCTGCTGGGCGACACCGGCTCCGGGGACTACGCCACCAGCGTGTTCTCGAAGCTGGCGTATGCCCTCGGCGATGGGCGCTACAGCTTCATGATCGACAAGCGCGTTCCGCTGGGCACCAGCACCGACGAGTTTCTGCGGGGCTTCAACGCCGGCGTGAAGCCGCAACTGCCTGAGGATCACCTGGGGCTGAGCTGGGTGCCGGCTGACGAGCTCTACTTTACCACCGCCCTGCGGAGCGCGGAGGGTGTCGAGCTGGAAGACGCCTTCGACAAGCTCACCTTCCGCTCGGGCTTCGAGGACAGCGACGAGTACCTGATGATCGACGGTACCGGCGGCGGCTCCCACTCGTACGAGGACGCGAACTCCATCGGCGAGTTCTCCGCCAACGAGCGCCGCTGGCTGTGCGAGATCGACATCTTCAACGGGCCCACCATGGCCTTCCACAACGCGGTGACCGTGGCCCGGGGCGGCCTCGGGCAGACGCAGGTGCCCCAGGCGGCGGAGCTGGCCGACAGCGCCGAGGGCGAGGGCTGGGCGTACACGGCCACGCGCCTGCCGCACTACAACGGCGTGGACTGGACTCGCCACACGCTCTGGATGCCGGGCCGCTACACCTTCATTCTCGATGAGATGAGCGCGCGCGAGCCGGGCGATTACTCCTTCGTGCTGGGCTGGCGGAGCCTCGGCAGTCCAGCGCTGCAGCCGGGGGTGTTCGAGGCGGAGCAGGACGACGCGCGGCAGGGCGGCGTCTACATCGACGGCGTGGAGCTGGCCGGCGCGGTGGCCGACAGCTCCGGGAAGGTCGCCCGGGCCATGCCCAGCTACAACGCGCTGCTGTATCGCAGCGAGGAGCCGGGCGACTTCGTCGAGGCGACCTTCCAGGTCCCTGAGGCCGGGCGCTACGAGCTGGTGCTGCAGACGCTGGACTACACCGGCCGGGGGATCATCCAGGCCTCCATCGACGGCGTGCAGGCGGACGGCCCCATCGACATCTACCATGCCGGCCGGCCGCGCCGCACTGACCACGACCTCGGCGAGATGCAGCTTGCCGCCGGCGAGCACACCATCCGCTTCGAGGTGGTGGGCCGCAACGAGGCCTCGGACGACTGCTACCTGGCGATCTGCTCGCTGTCGCTGCTGCAGCCCGGCGACCGGGAGGCGGCGGCGCAGGCCGCCCGCAACCGCTTCCGCATCGTCTTCCCAGAGGACGTCCCGGTGACCCTCGACCGCGATACCGAGACCCTCGGCAAGTATCTCCCCTTCAGCCCTTACCGCGACCAGGCCCTCAACATCCTCGAGCAGTCCATGAGCCGCGATCTGGCCGAGGGTGAGGCGGCCTGCTTTTTCAACGCATTCTGCGCCTGGCGCGGCGATGACCCCACGCTGCAGGTGCGCCGGCTCAGCGAGCACTGCGCACTCGTCCACCACGCCGGCGAGTTCTCCCTGGTGGGCGCATCCGCCGATGGCGCTACCGTGCAAGTCGGGCCGGTGACCGCATCCGGCAGGCTTTTCCTCCTCAGCCCCTCGCGGGTGGTTCTGCACCAGGCCGAGGCGTCGCTCGAGGGCCAGGCCCTTGCCGCGGGTGAGTCGGCCGGTGACTCACTTGCGCACGCCCTGCAGAGCGCGTGGGAGGAGGCGGAAGGCCCGGCCGAGGCCCGCGGCGAGCGGTGGGCGGATGTGCCGGGGGCGGGCCTCCTGTGGCGAAGCGATCTCCCGGACCGGCCGCTGTCGGTGCAGGCCGCCCGCGGCGACGAGGGCATGCGCATAGCGGCCGGCCTGGAGGGCGGCACGGTCGTGCAGCTCGACGCCGGCGGCGCGCCATCGGCGGAGATGCAGACCGGCGGGCCGGTCCACGCTCTGGCGGCGGCGGACCTCGACGGCGACGGCGCCGAGGAGCTGCTGGTGGGCTCCGACGACGAGCACGTCTACGCCCTCGACGCGAGGATGCAGGAGCTGTGGCGCCACCGGGTGCCCTTCCTGCGCGATCAGCAGCCGTGGATGTGGTGGACGCTGGGCAGCTCCAAGGTCCGCGCCATCCACCCGGCCGACATCACCGGCGACGGCCGGCCGGAGCTGCTCGTGGGGGCGGGCAACATGCGGCTGCAGTGCCTGAACGCTGACGGCGAGAACCTGTGGCGCTTCCGCACCGATCACGGCATCTGCACCACCATAGACACGGCCGACGTCTTCGGCGACGGCCGGAACCTGGTCCTGGCCGGCAACGGCCTGACCTCCTCGAATGGTACCTGCTGGGTGCTGGACGAGAGCGGGGAGAGGCTCACGCGATACTACAACGGCTCCTGGTGCACCTCCCTGCCGGCGATCGCCGTCGGCGACCTGGACGGCGACGGTGTCAACACGGTCATCACGGGCAGCAACCGCGGCGACGTACGGGCCTATGCACCGGACGCGGACTACACCGACGAGGCCTGGGTTCGCAACCTGACGCGGCCGATCCGCTCCCTGACGATCCTGCCGCGCGCCGAGGGCGCAGTGGTGGCGGTCGGCTCCGACAGCGGCTACCTGTGCGCCTTCGACGAGGCCGGCGAGAAGGTCTGGGGCGTGGCCCTGTCGAGCGCCATCCCCTTCACCGCACTGGTCGAGCGGCCCGGCGATGACCCCCTGCTGGCCGCCGGCTGCAGGGACGGGAGGCTCTTTCTGGTCACGCCTGCCGGGGAGATCGCGGCGATGTTCGAGGCCGGCGGCCGGCTGGAGGCCGTGGCGCTGGCGGACGTGAGCGGCGACGGCGTGGCGGAGGTCATCGCCGCCACCTCCTCCCCGCACCGGGTGCAGGTGGTGGCCGTGCCACGCTGAAACGGAGGTGCGGCGGGATGTCGTGGACGATGAGCCGGCGTGACTTCATCGAGATCAGCCTGAAGGGGGCTGCGGGCGCAATGCTGCTGGGAGCACAGACCATGGAGGCCGGCGCGCAGCCGGCTCCGGACGGGGCGCCGAATGTGCTGTTCATCCCGGTCGATGATCTGCGGCCGCAGCTTGCGTGCTTCGGCCACGAACAGATGATCTCGCCCAACATCGACCGCCTGGCCGCGGAGGGCACGGCCTTCCTCCGCACGCACTGCCAGCAGGCCGTCTGCGCCCCCTCGCGGGCGAGTCTGCTCAGCGGCCTGCGGCCGGACTCCACGCGGGTGTGGGACCTGCAGACGCTGCTGCACGAGACGCGGCCGGAGGTCCTGACGCTGCCCCAGCACTTCCGGGCCAACGGCTATAGCGCGATCTCGCTGGGCAAGGTCTACCACCATCGCGTCGCCGACGACCCCGAGGGCTGGAGCGACGAGCCCTGGGCTCCGCCACACGCCTTCCCCGGCCACGCCTCAGAGGAGCTGCGAGAGAAAAAGCAGCAGACCATGCGCGAGGCGCGGGAGAGGGGCGAGCGGTGGCGCTGGCGGGGGCCGGCGACCGAGGCCCTGGACCTGCCGGACAACGCCTACGGTGATGGGATGCTCACCGAGCGGGCCCTCGAGGAGATGCGGCGGCTGGCCAGAGCCCCCGAGCCTTTTTTCCTGGCGGTGGGCTACGTGCGGCCGCACCTGGCCTTCGCCTGCCCCAAGAGGTACTGGGACATCTACCCGCCAGAGAGCATCGACCTGGCGGAGAACCCCTTCCGGCCGCAGGACTGCCCCGACATCGCCCTGCACAACTGGGGCGAGCTGCGGGCCTACTCGGACATCCCGCGGGAGGGCGACCTGTCGGAGGAGAAGGCCCGGGAGCTGATCCACGGCTACTACGCCTGCACCACCTTCATCGACACGCAGGTAGGAATGCTGCTGGATGAGCTGGAGCGGCTGGGGCTGCGCGAGAGCACGGTGGTCTGCCTGTGGGGGGACCACGGCTGGCAGCTCGGGGAGCACGGGCTGTGGTGCAAGCACACCAACTTCGAGACCTCCACGCACTCCCCGCTGGTCATCAGCGCGCCGGGTCAGCGGGCCGCGGGGCAGCCGACAGAGGCGCTGTGCGAGTTCGTGGACATCTACCCCACGCTCTGTGAGCTGTGCGGGCTGGAAATGCCGGATCACCTGGAGGGCGTGAGTCTGGCGCCGCTGATGGACGATCCGGAGCGGGAGTGGAAGTCCGCGGCCTTCAGCCAGTATCCGCGCGGCAGGGCCATGGGCTACTCCATGCGCACCGACCGCTACCGCTACACCCAGTGGCAGGGCGAGGATGAGGTGGTGGCGCAGGAGCTGTACGACCATCAGGAGGACCCGGGCGAGAACGTGAACCTGGCCGGCCGGCCCGAGAGCGCCGGTGTGGTGCAGGAGCTTTCGGCGATGCTGGAGGCGGGATGGGAGGCGGCGCTGCCGCCGGCATGAGCGCACTGGGCGTCTCGCGGGACACAGGCAACGACCGTGGTGGGCCGGCCTCGGGCGTCTTCTTCGCAGCCGCGGCTCGTGCGGCCCCTCCAACGACGACGGCAGGTCCGCACGGAAGCCGGTACACGGAGGGGCCGCACGAGGAGG
>JAYENL010000259.1:0-64958 GCA_034722055.1 Armatimonadota bacterium | reverse complement strand
TGTCGCTCCACGCTTCCTTCAAACGACACCTCGCGATGTCGCCCTTGCGCTTCGCTCACCCTTCGCCTCCATCTGGCTGGGTAGAGGACTTGCACCTCCCGACTGTCGAACATGCCCGGCACACACGGGGGGCCTTTCGGCCCGCAGGCGGGCGGCGGCCCGCCTCCCATGATGACGGCAACGACGGGCCGGACAGTGGTCCGGCCCCTCCATACGGCGCAGGCAACGGCGCGCCCCTCCTCACGACCATAGCCCTTTGCGGTTCGCCGTCCGTCGTTGCTCGTCGCTCGTAGCCCTTCGCTCGTCGCTCCTCGCCCTACTCGGCCAGGCGGTCTCGCGCGCAGACGTTGGTGATGCGCAGCTCGTCGATGGCCCCGTCCATCGGCAGAAACGGGATCTCCCAGTCCGACGGGGTGTTGCACAGCTCGATCCGCGAGAAGGCCGTCGGCTGCAAGGTGCGCGGGAAGAAGTGCTCCACGCCCTCACCGTCGATGAGCAGCCACAGATGCTGCCGCTCGCCGGTCAGGTCCCAGGACACCAGCATGTGGTGCCAGTCCTCGATGCTGAGGTGCCCCGTCTGCATGCGCAGTTGCTCGTGGGTGCCTTCGGTGAGGGAGTAGGCGTCGCCGTCGAGCGTCGCCACCAGCCGCAGGTTGGTCATGGGATGCCGGGCGAGATCGAGCTGCACCCCGCCCTCCTCCACTGGCTCGGCGTGCAGGAAGTAGTGCCAGCCCTGATCCCACCACACCCGTGCGGCCTCGCGTGGCTTGACCCACCACTCGATGGTCCCTTGCCCCGCCAGGTCCATGTCGGAGACGTCGATGGCGAAGCGCCCGTCGGGCATGTCCAACACCAGGGCCTGTCCCCATCGGCCCTCCTCCCAGCGATGCTCGCCGCTGACTCCGGCGCACGGCTCGTTGAAGCTCTCGTGGAACAGAGTCCTCTCGTCGGGCTCGAAGGGCGCCTGCGGGACCTCCACCAGCGAGCACGGCAGCGTCAGCCGCGGAAGCTCCTCCGGGGGCACCGTGTCCCCGCGCGTTACGCCCGGGACATCGGCGAACTCGATCTGCCCCGGCTCGTAGCGGCCGCGGACCACCGCCATCTGGTCCAGGGTCATCCCCGCCTCCTGGCCGATGACCGTGATGCCCACCGCGCCGCCTTCGGCGACGGTGAAGGGATGCACGATCGTCCCCCAGTCGCCGATGGGGCCCTTCAGCCGCGCCCGCTCGCCGTCCACCTCTACGAAGAACGCGTCCTGGTCGCCGGCCGGGGCGTGCGCCCAGAACAGCAGGGTGTACTCGCCCGGCTCCAGCCGCAGTCCACCCACGGCGACGGCGTGCGCGTCCAGGGCCATCGCCGTCCCCTCCGACGCCTCCGCGTGCTCCACGGCGGTCATCCCGCGCGTCTCGCCCCAGCTCTGAATCTCCGCCTTCAGCATTACGTCCTCGGGCTCGATCTCCGCCGCCGTCAGCGCACCGGCCATCGCGATCACCGCGAGAGTTGCAAGAATACGCATGCTCACGTCCTCCAGAAGCCGCAATGCCCGCCTCAATCAAGCAGGCGCACGCCACGCCTCATTCGCCGGGCTCGTCCTCGGCTCCTCCCGGCATGGAGGTGATGCTGCAGGGGCAGGGAAGCTTAAGAAACAATGATGGGCCCAGGTCGCGCCGAGGAGGTAACCCATGGGCAGTGCCAGCCTCCGCAGCGTCCTGACCGGCGTAGTGACCTTCGTGGTCGTCTCCTGCTTGACGTGGGGCCTGTGCGAGTGGATGACCGTCCGCGAGCCCCGCCGGCTGCAGGCTCGGGCGGGCCCTCGAGGAGTCGGGCCGCCACGTCCGCTGCGGGCAGCTACTGTCACGCCGGTCGCTCCGCAGGCGGACACGCCCTGCCTCGGCATGGATCCCGCCGACGCCCAGCTTGCCCTCGCAGACCGGGTCCGCGGCCTGCGCGTGGTGACGACCTTCGACTGCCTGCCGCTGGAGGTCCGGGCGCACCTGCGTGGCCCCGGCACAGAGGACGTGACCGTCACGGCAGGCGCCGCCATCTACCGCGCCGACGGCTCGCTTCTGTGCGGCGCCGAGTGGACGCGGATCCCGGGCGACTGCGCCGGCTGGGTGCGACTGCGGGTGACCTCGCCGCGTCCCATGCACGCCGGGGAGAGCTACACCGTCGCGGTTCACATCCGCGATGCCATGTCGTGCGTGGCCTGCGGCGAGGGCGATGACGGCTGTTCGGCGTCGCCCCGGAGCACTGGGTTGAGCCGGTGGCCGGCGCGGATGGTCATGCAGCCTGACGGGCACACCTACGCCATCACCTGCGCCGTGGAGCCCATCCCTGAGTTCACTCCCTCGACCTCGTAGCTGCCACGTATGACGCGCCTCCGGCCGCGCGCAGACGGCACATTCCCTCGCCATGTCAACACATCCTTAATACAAGCTCCGCCTGCGCATGACAGCGTGCAATCGGCTGCCGGCGCGGCGGAGGACCGGGGCGCTGCTGGGGCGAAGCTCCCGCAGCCGAGTAGGTCATGTCCATGAGGGGACGGATCCCCATGCGTATTGCCATGGCGGTCGCGCTGGTGGCGATGGCGTTGCCCCTTGCCGCACACGCCCAGCGACTGGTGCGCGACGGTGAGGACTACGTCTGGCGGGACGATGGGCGCGTGATTCGCTTCACGCCTCCGGGTATCTGGCGGGTGGGGCTTGAGGGCGGTCCGGAGACCGAGGTCTCCGTCGTGCTCTGGCACGGGGAGTGGCAGTACGAGCGTCTCGCAGGCGGCGGTGTCACCGACGGCCCGCACCTGACGGAGGACGGCTCGGTCAGCCTCGCCGGGCACTTCGTTCGGAAGCAGGACGCGCCGCCGATGGAGTTCGAGATGCGCCTGGAGCCCGGCGAAGACGGGCTGAGCGTCGATCTGTGGGTGACGAAGACCGGCGAGCTGGCGCTGCGCCGGGGCGTGCTGGCCCTCATGCGCATGAGCCGGGACGACTTCGGGGGTGAAGAGCCGACCTACCTCCGCCCCGGCTCGTATGGCACCACGGCACGCGGCGTTGATGGCGTGGGCACGGCGCTGGGCGTCGGCATCACTGATGAGGCCGCGATCTCGCTGGCGCCCACCGCACCCGGACATGTGAGCTGGGTGGCGCGGGAGGACTTCTGGGAGGCCCGCGTGCGCCTCACGCCCGATGACTTTCCCGCCGGCGAGCAGGTCAATGCCAGCTTCGAGCTGGCCTTCGAGCCGATTCCGCAGCCCCTTCCCGGCGAGATCGTCCCCTCGCGGCAGCCGCTGGCCATCCGCGGCGTCACGCCCGCCACCGCATCCGTCCCGGTCGGCCGGCACACCGAGCTGACGGTCGATCTGGACGCGACCTGGGACAACCCCTTCGACCCCGAGGACGTGGCCCTGGACGCCGTCGTCCAGACGCCGTCGGGCCAGCGCGTGGAGGTCCCGAGCTTCTTCATGCTCGACATGCAGCGCGACGTCATCGGCGACGCGGAGCTGCTGACTCCGGTCGGCGACGGCCGGTGGTGCGTGCGCTTCAGCCCCACCGAGGAGGGCGAGCATCGCTTCCGCCTGCGGGCGCGCGACCGCAGCGGTGAGGTGATCGGGGGCGAGGGCTCCTTCGTGGCCACGGCGCGCGACGGCCACGGCTTCGTGCGCGTCAGCGAGGCCGATCCGCACTACTTCGCGTTCGATGACAGCTCGGGGTACTTTCCCATCGGCCACAACCTGCCCATCTACCACCAGACCGGCCAACTGGGGCCAGAGGCCATGGCGAAGATGGCCGCCGCGGGTGAGAGCTACAACCGGTGGTGGATGTCCTCGCGCGGCCTGGGCATCGAGTCCGAGCATCTCGGCCGCTATCGGCAGCCGCAGGCCTGGCGCCTTGACTACCTCCTCGAGCAGGCCCGCGAGCTTGGCATGTACTACATGCTGTGCCTGGACACGCATCAGGACTTCCGGGGCGACGGCTGGCTGCGCAACCCATACAACGCGATCAACGGGGGCCCGTGCGAGACCGCCGGCGACTTCTTCACCAGCGACCGGGCCCGCGAGCTCTACCGCAAGCGCCTCCGTTACATCGTGGCCCGGTGGGGCTACTCGCCGCACGTGCTGTGCTGGGAGTTCGGCAATGAGATGCAGGGCTGGGCCGACAGCTCCCCCGAGGATCAGCTCTCCTGGCACGCCGAGATGTCCCGCTACCTCCGGTCCATCGATCCCTGGGATCACCTCATCACCACCAGCTTCTGGGGCGGCACGGGCGACGAGCGCTTCTGGGCGCTGGAGGACATCGACATCGTCCAGACTCACAACTACGGCAACGCCGAGCTGGGTTACGCGGAGATCGCCCGCGGCTTCTGCCGCCAGCAGTGGGAGCGGTGGCCCAAGCCGCACCTGTTCGCGGAGTTCGGCCTCAGCGCGCGCGCAGGGAGCCGAGACCTCGACCGCGAGGGCTGGGCCATCCACAACGCCTTGTGGGCCGCGACCATGAGCGGCTGCGCGGGCGGCCCCATGCCCTGGTGGCATGAGAGCTACATCGATCCCCTCGACCTCTACTTCCACTTCACGGCCATGGCGCGCTTCGTCGAAAAGCTGCCCTTGGGAGAGACCTCCTGGCGGCCCCTTGGGCCCGCCTCGCTGGAGTATCAGGAGGGCGCGAGCGTGCCCGAGCCGTCCGATGTCATCGTGCCCACCTTCCACCGCTGGGGCCGGCCCGAGCACTCCGAGTTCATCGTGCAGCCCGACGGCAGCATCGCTGACGACCGCCGCGTCCAGTCTCTGCTGCAGGGACAGGCCCACGAGGACTTGCGCAATCCGCCGACCTTCGTCGCCGAGTACCCCTCCGACGGCCGGTTCATCGTGCACGTGGAGCGCGTCTCGGCCGGCGGCGATCTCAGCATCTACATCGACGACCGCCTGGCCCTCCGTGAGGAGCTGGCCACGGGGGAGGGGCTGGGCGTGGAGAGCGTCTGGCGCGAGCAGTGGCAAATCTGGGAGACGGTCTATGACCGCGAGATCGCGGTGGATGTGCCCGCCGGTCGGCACCGCATCCGGGTCGAGAACACCGGTCGGGACTGGATCCGTGTCAGCCGCTACATGCTCACCGGGCTTCGCACGCATCCCCGGCCCAATGTTATGGCCCTGGGCATGGTGAGCGACTCCGCCACCATCCTCTGGCTGCACAACCGGGACAGCGTCTGGCACCGCCATGCCGACGAAGAGCCCGGCCCCGTGGTCCCGTCGTTCCTCGCCACCTTCCAGGGCCTGCCCGACGGGGAATGCCGCCTGGAACGCTGGGACACCTGGCAGGGCCGGCGGAGCTACACGTCTGACGTGCTCGTGGCGAATGGCACTCTGACCATCGAACTGGAGGAGCTTCGCACCGACGTAGCCTACGCGCTGCTCCCGGCCGACTGATCCCTTACCGGGGTCACCTCGGGTTCACAATACCTTAAACTGCGATTCGGTTTCATTAGCGGGGAATTGTATTATAATACTAATACAATGCACATCTCCATCGACCCCAAGAGCAGCACGCCGCTCTACAGCCAGATCCAGGAGGAGATCCGTCTGGCGGTCGCCGCCGGGGTGCTTCAACCCGGTGACCAACTGCCGCGCGTGCGGGAGCAGGCGGAGGAGCTGCGCGTGAACCCCAACACCGTCGCCCGGGCATACCGCGAGCTGCAGGGCGACGGGCTGCTGGTGGCGCGGCAGGGCTCGGGCACCTTCGTGTCTGGTGAGGCCGAGGCCATGGGCAGGCGCGAGCAGCGCCGCGTGCTGCAGCAGATGCTCGACGAGGCCGCGCGCACGGCCGCCAACCTGGGCGTCAGCCGGGCGGACTTCAGCGCCCTGGCCGAGCGTGCCGCCGGCACCATTGATGGGGATGTCGCCGCGGACGAGCAGTCGTGACGCTCTGAGGTCTTCAGCCAACGCAGCCATGCGACAGGAGGCACACAGATGAGCCGGCAGATGATCGTAGCAGGGATCGCACTCGGCATCGCAGCCGCACCATGTGTCGCGGACGGGCCGACGCAGTTCCGCAAGCGCCACCAGCTCTTCCTGGAGGCCCGCGCCGGGCATGCAATGGAGCTGACATTCACCGCCATCAGCGCCAGCCTCGGCTATCCCGACGCCCTCGCCTACCGAATCTACGGACCGTCGGGGACCTCGGCGGCGCAGGGACGGCTGGAGCCGGGCGAGTCCCGAACCTTCACGCTCGTGCCCGAGGCTGATGGCCTCTATGCCATCGACGCCAACCCCGGCATGAACGCCTTCAGCGTGGAGGTCGGCGGGGCGACCTGGGGCGTGAACCTGGCACACACCCGCCAGCTTAACCTCATCGACAACGCGCGCCCACTGTACTTCCACGTTCCGCCTGACCTGGAGGAGCTGACGCTGACCTTCTCGGGCGAGCCGGGCCGGGTGGAGCTGTTCGCGCCCGACGGATCGTCGGTCACCGCCAGGGATCTGCCTCAGTACGAGACAGTGACGCTGACGGCGCCCGTGGCGCCGGGCCAGTCCGGATGGTGGCGGATGGAGCTGGAGCTGGCGGAGGATCAGGGCATCACCATCCCGCCCGAGATCCCGCCCTACGTCACCGAACAGCCGCTGGAGCCGTCGCTGCTCGCTGCGCTGGGGGAGGGGATGGCGCTGGTGGACTTCGACATGCGGCCGACACCCGTTGGCCAGCTCCTCCGCGCCGACCGGCCGGCGATCGACGCCACGCTCCGGACCGCCGACGGCTTCACGCTGCGCTTCGATTCGGCCGGCCGCCTGGCGGCGGTGGCCATCGACGGCCGGGAGCTGGCGGGAGGAGCCGGGGCGCCGCTGCTGGGGTTCTTCGCCCGCGACGCCGTGCTGGATTCGGACCTGGTAGCCTTTGAGGGCGACTCGAGGAGAACCGCCGATGGCCTGCGCGTCTCCTCCCGCGCGCCGGGCCTCGACCTGGAGCTCGACGCCGAGTACCGCGCGGCGGAAGATCACATCGCGGTGGACATCTCGCTGCGCGACGGCAGCGGCGAGGACCGCGCCGTGACGCTCTACTTCGCCCTCCCCTTCCCGCCCGGCGAGGTGACGTGGTGGGACGACATCCTCACCTCCCGCCCGGCGACCGGGAACGTCACGCTGGGCGCCTTCGACCGCATGTCGGCCGGCGCCAACGGCCATCACTCCATCTACCCGCTTGGCTGTGTGGCGGGCGAGGAGGGGCTGGCCCTGGGTGTGCCCATGGATCGCCCGATCTATCATCGCATCGCCGCCTCGCCGGCCAGCCGCCAGCTCTTCCTGGCCGTTGACCTCGCGCTCACGGAGGCCACCGCGAAGTTCCCCGGGCGCGCCGACCTTTCGTTCGTCCTCTGCCGCTGTGATCCGCGCTGGGGGCTGCGGTCGGCTCTGGAGCGCTACTACCGCATCTTCCCGCACCTCTTCGAGCGGCGCATGCCCCAGTACGGCGGCTGGGTCTGCTGGGGCAACTGCGCGGAGCTGCCCAACCTCGAGCAGCTCGGCTTCAAGTACCATTGGGGCCCGTCCGGGCCCGAGGCGGTGGCCTTCGACGACGCGCACGACCTCTACTCCTTCCTCTACAGCGACTCCGCGCGCTACTTCGCCGACCTGGGGCAGTTCGACGAGCGACCGAGCCCCGAGGAGGCTCGAGCCGCCATGCGCCGGCTCCTCGATTCCGAGGACCCGCGGGCCCACATCCTCTCCGTTCGTGAATCCGCCACCGGCCGGAACCGGTACGAGGGCCGCGAAGAGACTCTCGGCCGGGAGGCGGCGGAACAGTGGCTGCGGGACTCCGTGGCGGCTGTAAAGCGCTCCGCGGCCCTGGACGCCAACGGCCGCATCCAGGTGGGGTATCTGACCAACCGGGCCGACTGGGGAGGCACTGACTGGTGGACCGGGCGCGTCTTCTGCAACATCGACCCGGACATCCCCGGCGGCTACGGGCAGTTCCTCTTCGACCGCATCCTGCGACCCACCGTCGAGCGCTACCGCCAGGAGGCCGGCGAGCTGGACGGCTTCGGCCTCGACAACTACTTTACCAACGCCCACTCGCTCGACTTCTCGCGCGAGCACCTGGCCGCCTGCGACTTCCCGCCCACCTTCGCCGCCGGCGACTTCCGGCCGGTCGTCGCTGGCGCGGTGGCGGTCTGCGAGTGGGCGGCCGAGCTCAAGCGCGGGCTGGAGGCGGAGGGCAAGTGGCTCATCGCCAACACCGGCCGCCAGCCGTTCTGCTTCTCGCAGCACCTGCTCGACATCAACGGGCTGGAGTGGGGCCTGGCGCACTCGGCGCCGGCAGCCCGCGCCCTCGCCTACCACAAGCCGGTGGTGACGCTGCCGGTACAGGCGGAGCACTACGAGGAGCCCTTCATCCGCTCCCACCTGCCCTTCGCCATCATCCCCGGCGGCTACGCGCGCGGGGATCGCTTCGGGCCGGAGACCCAGGTGGCGGCGCTCTACGACAAGTACGTCCCCATCCTCACGCGCATGGCCGCAGCCGGCTGGGAGCCGGTGCCCTGGGCGGTCGCCGACTCCCCGGCCGTCACGGTGGAGCGCTTCGGCGGCGACCTGCCGCTGATGCTGAGCATCTGCAATCGCGAGGAGGAGCGCGCCTCGGCCACGATCACAGTTGATCTTCGCTCCGTGGGCATCACCGGCGCGCAGTCGGTGATGGATCTGGTCGATGACAGGCGGGTCCCGGCGGAGGTCGCGGACGGCGAGCTGACCTTCGAGGTAGCGCTGGGCGCATCCGACGCCACCGCTGTCGAGATACGCTGACACAGCCGAGACTGCACGCGCACGGAGGCTGAGCAACGATGACTGACCTGGCCATCGAGACCACCGGGCTGACCAAGCGCTTCGGGCGGCTCGTCGCCGTGGACGGCATCGACCTGGAGGTGCCTGTGGGCAGCGTCTACGGCTTCCTGGGCCGCAACGGTGCCGGGAAGACCACCACCATCCAGATGCTTATGGGCATGCTCCAGCCCACCGCCGGAGAGATGCGGGTGCTCGGCTTCAATCCCCTGCGCGAGGACGTGCCGATGAAGCGCGTGGTCTCCTACGTCCCCGAGCGCGTGCAGATGTACGACTGGATGTGGGTGCGCGAGATCGTGTGGTTCGGCGCCACCATCCATCCCCGCTGGGACGATGACGCCGCAGCGCAGCTCATCGAGCGCTTCGACCTCCCGCCGCAGCAGAAGGTGGGGCAGCTCTCCCGCGGCATGCAGGGCAAGCTGGCGCTGGCGCTGGCCATGGCCTCCCACCCGAAGCTGCTGATCCTGGATGACCCCACCAGCGGCCTCGACGCGGTGGTGCGGCGGGAGTTCATCGAGAGCATCGTGGGCGTGCTGCAGGAGACCGGCGCCACCGTCTTCTTCTCCTCGCACATCATCGACGACGTGGAGCGCGTGGCGGACTGGATCGGCATCATCCACGAGGGGAAGCTGCTGGTCCAGGAGCCGCTGGAGAGCCTGAAGTCGCGCGTCCGGCGCGTGGTCGCCACCTTCGAGGGCGAGGCGCCGGCCCCCGGCGAGCGCCTCGAGGGCGTCCTGAGCGCGGAGCGCTCGGGGCGACAGCTCGTGCTCATCACCGACTGCTGGGGGGACGAGCTGCGCCGCGCCATCGACGCCCTCGGGCCCACCTCCGTCGAGACCGAGGACTGCTCGCTGGAGGACATCTTCGTGGCCTACGTGCGGAAGGTGCCGGAGGCGGCGGGGATGGGGTGAGCACATGTCGTCGGTTTGCAGGACGAACGGCGTGCGGACGAGGGCCTCCGCAGCACGGAACGGCAGATGGCAACGACGAACGTCGAACGACAGGACGGCGATCTGACCGGGGGAGGAAGCGTGAAGGCACTCATTTGGCGCGAAATGCGGGTGATGCGGTGGGCCATCGTGGCGCTGGCTGCAGGCCTGCTGACTGCGGTCGCGGGTGAGACCTGGGTTGCCTCCAACTGGCCCGCGGAGGCGGGGAAGGTCAGCGCCGTGGAGTCCCGATGGGCGCTACCTCTGGCTGGCAGGGCCGGAGGGCTTCGCGGTGGTGGATGCTCAGCGCATGGAGATCGTCAGCCGCATCCCCACGGAGACGCTCGGGATGGTCCCGGAGGACTGGCTGGTCATCGGGAATCCGGAGCAGTGGATCAGCGGGGGCGTGTGGTCGCCGGACGGCTCGCGCTTCGCGCTCAGCGTGTCGCCCATCTACCAGCAGGGCGAGCACCTTGATCCTCCCGCCACCATCCTGGTCCCGAATGCCGACGGCTCCTCCGTGCGCACGGTGGGGGACTTCCCCGGAGTCAGGAGCCTCAGGCTCACGGATTGGGCGGCGAACGACCGGCTGCTCGTGATCGAGGACAGGGAGCGGCTCGCCTTCATCGACCCGGAGAGCGGGGAGCGGGAGGTCGTGTTCGGGGTGCCGGCCGTCGCGAGCACGCACAATCCGTAGTGCGCGCGCCTGCACCCTTGGTGGCGCGGGCTTCCAGCCTGCGATTGTGACAGAGCACTGTGCTCGTGCCACGGGCTTCCGGCGTGCCGGCGTCCCGAACGCGCTGTTTGTGGGGCAGGCTTCCAGCGTGCGGCTGTGACAGAACACTGTGCTCGTGCGGCAGGCTTCCAGCCTGCCGCCGTCCGGGTTCTCCGCATCCTGTGAGGCGTACTTGTCGTCGGCCCTGTCCCTATCCTGTCAGTAGTGCGGGCGCCCTCGCCCGCACAGACGTTACGGGGCCCGGGTGGAACCTGGGGCCTCCAGAGGGCAACGACAGACGTCGAACAGCAGGCGGGACGCGCCCTGCAGCGACTGACGGGAGACGCTCGTGCCGCTCCGTACCGCGTAGGTCGGGCTTCCAGCCCGACAATGCCATCCGTCGCACCGATCCGCGGAGGCGAGCCATAGCATGAGAGCACTCATCTGGAAGGAGGTCAGGGAGCTCGCGCCTGGCTTCTGGCTGCTGCTGGGGGCGTGCTGGGCTGCTGGCGTGGTCGATGTGCTCTACACCCGGGGCGGGGAGGATCCGGCAGCTCGGCATGGCCGTATCCATGTACGCGGATGACTGGGACGGCCTGTCGCCGCGGACCACGGGCTGGCACCGCTGGGGAGGCGATGGCACCGACGGGGACGATCCCGGGCCCGGCTGGGAGGAGCGCCTCCACCCCTACGTCGAGGACAGGGGCATCTACCGCTGCCCGGCCTGCCCCGGCCGCATCGAGTTCTCCTACTTCCTCAACACCCGCTGGTTCTACGCCAACTGGTGGGGCAAGCAGATCCGGTTCAGCGCTCTGCGACAGCCCTCCGCCTACGTGCTGATGGGCGACTGCTCCGCGGAGGATCTGCTCCCGCGACCGGTGGGCACCGCGATCCGTCCCTGGGACTCCTGCGACAAGGACAACATGACCTACCGCTGCCTGCTCTACGAGGACACGGTGCATGGCAACGGCAGCAACGTCCTCTTCGCCGACGGTCACGTCAAGTTCTGCACGCGCTACGACCCGCAGACCATGACCTTCGCGCCCAACGCCATGGCCGACTGGCGGTAGCAGCGCCGCCGGCGACGCACGGGACCCACGTTGCGCGCAGGTCTCGGTCTGCGCCGTCCTGACGTATGAGCGTGCGCTACTCGACCAGCTCCCGCGGGACCATCATATCCTGCGCCAGGGCGGCCAGGTAGTTGGGGCAGTTGTAGAACCACAGCCGGCGGAACTTGAGGTCCCGCAGGCACCACACGCGCCCGTCCTGCCCCTCCGGGACCTCCACGGTGATGACCTCGCCCGGCTCCGCCTCCAGCTCCGCGACGGTGTTCCCGTCCCCGTCCAGGACGCTGTGCGCCGTGCCCTCGACGTAGTAGGCGACACGCTCGGTCCCGGCGGGCACGTAGAAGTACACCGCCGCCGTGGTGCCGCCGAGGCCGTAGATGCGCCGGCCCTTCTCCAGCGGCCACACCGCCGGCGTCCCGGGGGCGTAGTCGATCTGCCAGCCGGCGCCAGCGTCATCGACGTGCAGGCGATAGCGCCCTGCGGCCGGCACCTGCACGGACAGCTCGTGCCACTCGCCATCCAGCGGCAGCTCTCCTGAGCCCACTGGCTCGCCTTCCCAACCCGCGACCTGCCACCGGGTGGGCCGCCGGTCGCGATAGTGCGCAATCCAGCCCGTCTGCAGCCGGAGCTGCAGGGGCGCCCCGTCGCTGTAGAAGACGAACTCGCGCGAGCCCTGGAAGATCTGCCGGCAGCGCGGCGCCCCCGGCATGGCCTCGAAGTCGACGGGCACCAGGTCGTCGGAGAATGAGCGGCGCTCGAACTGCTTCGCCTCATAGCGCTGCAGGCCCCGCTGGAAGATGGCCTCGACCTCCTGGTGCGTGTAGTCCTCACCCGTGTACCACGCGGTCTCAGCGCCCTTGTTGCGCCAGTCCCAGTCCTCGGGCTGCTCGATGCCGCGCAGGTAGTACGTGGCGTAGCGCCCCCGGATTCCGGTGCTGTGCACGATGTAGCGGTGCCGGGTCCGGTAGGCGAAGGTCAGCAGGTCGAATAGCGTCTCCAGCCGCTCCTGGTCCTCCTGCGGGGTGTTCAGCTCCCGCATCAGGCCCACGTAGTGGAGGTAGAGCTTGAGGTCATCGATGCGGCGCAGGACGTCCGGGCGGTCGGCGGCCAGCCGCGACGCCTCCGCCAGGTCCTGGTGCGCCAGCGCCAGCAGATGATCGCTCACCAGCGGCTCGTTGCCGCCGTCGAGGCGCTCGAAGTACCGCCGCATGGGCTCGGCCGCGGGCCCAAAGGCCTTCTGGTAGAAGTCGCTGCAGATGGCCTCCACGTCGGCCTCCGGGTCCCACATCAGCCGCGACGCCACCAGGTAGCCCAGCCCATTGGGCCCGTAGTTGGCGCCGGACTCGCAGCTCATGGTGGTGGCGCCGTGTTCGGCGTAGTAGGGGATGCGCTCGGCCAGATACTCCACGTTGGCGCCTCGCGAGGCCCCCGGCATGTCCCGGCTCCACGCCCAGACGTTGAGGTACTCGTAGATCCCGAGCTGCGACACATGCTCGTGCCACTGCTCGATCAGCTCCAGGAAGCTGTACTGACCGCGCGTGAAGCCGGCGGTGATCTGCACGTAGACGTTCGGCTCCATCACGAAGCTTGGCGGCTCGGAGTGAAGGTGATAGGCGTAGGTGCCCACGAGCTTGCCCGGATGGTGCTCCGCCACCGCCCTCGCCACCTGGTTGGTCAGCCAATGCACGC
The DNA here is from genome assembly GCA_034722055.1 of Armatimonadota bacterium. Lineage (GTDB taxonomy): Bacteria > Armatimonadota > Zipacnadia > Zipacnadales > UBA5352 > JAYENL01. The sequence continues at coordinate 51,743 of JAYENL010000259.1, read as the reverse complement.
GCTGGGGAATGGGGCCCATCGCCAGGCAGTCGGGGCACTGGCAGTGCCCGCCGCCGTCGGAGGGCTCCAGGGACACCATGTCCTCCTCCGGCCTCTCATCGAAGTAGTCCACGGCGTAGTCGCGGCACAGCTCCACCAGCTCCGGGTTGGTGACGCAGAGCTTGTTGCCGCCACGTGTGCCCCCGGTTGCCTCCCCGGTCTCCTCGTCAACCTCGGGGCGATAGGCCAGATACTCGGGGTGCTCGTCGAACTGTGCCCTGCGCTCGGCGATGATCCGCTGCCAGGCATGCCCGCAGCGGATCTTGAGGCTCTCGCCCATGAGGTTGCGCCGCATCCACCGCTCCCAGTCCTCTCGGGCCTGCTGGTCCCATGGCCCCCAGTCCCACCAGATGACCCGTGAGAGCATCGCGGGGCGGTCCGTCAGATCCAGGTCCACCACCAGCCGATCCCGCTGCGGCACCACGTGCCACGCCTCGCTGGGCCACAGCCACCGGCAGCCCAGCTCCATCAGCAGCCGGGTGATGGCCCGGTCCAGGCCGAGGTCGGTAGCCCCGATAAGCAGCACGCGCTCGGGGCCGGTGCGAATGCCGAAGGCCTCCAGGGCCTCGTGGCCCTCCACCGCCAGCTCCTCGCGCCACTCCGGCACCGGGAACTGCTCGGGCGTGCCCAGCACGATCCCCGACGAGCCTCCGCCCGCCTGGACCTCGAACTCCGCGCGGCTGATGCGCTGGAGGTACCCGGCCAGCTCATCGGCCAGCTCTCGCTGGCGATCCGTGGCCTCGTGATGTAGTACGATGGGCATGAGTGCCCCGCCGCCGTCGGCGAGGACCGCCTGGTCCGCGACGGCGCATGACGAGCCGAGCAGCGCTGCCAGCACAAGCAGAATCAGCATCACGATCCCTCCCGGTGAGACCCGATAAACGCGCGAATACAGCTTCGGTGTCAAGGCCACTGAAACCTGCGGGGGGCCGGAGACGTCGAATGAAACATAGGCACGGACCGATCTGGAGGTGGCCGCAATGAACAGGCGGATGCTGATCGGCGTGATGATGCTCGGGACCCTGGCGGTGGCCAGCGCGCTGCCGGCCCTGGGCACACGCAGGACCGAGCCGATGGAGCTGCTGGAGGCATTGGACAGCGGCACGGTGGAGGCCGTCTTCTATGGCAATGGCGACCAGTCGGTGCGAGGGCGGCTGCGTCGCGGCGCCTTCGGCCCCGACGAGGTCTATGTCGCGCCCGGCACGCAGTTCTGGGCGCAGCAGATCCAGGGGCAGCAGCAGCGGCAGGGCATGACCACCATCGGCTGGGTGCCCATCGACCTCTCGCGCCGCGCCTACGCCTACGTGGAGATCCCCACCGCCTGCACCAACTACAACCGCCCCGCCCCCACCCGCTACGATCGCATGGTCCCCGTTCCCTGCCCCGACCGGCGCATGGCGGCGGTCTCTGAGTACGTAGGGCGCGTGCGTCCATCGCGGCCGGCGGCGCAGCTCGCCGTCTGGGCGATCGCCAACGATCCCCCGTGGGATGAGGTCGCGGAGTACCTCGAGGACCATGCCGAGGGCGACACGGAACAGGAGCGGGCCGAGGTGGTGGCCGCCTACCGAGCCGAGGCCGCGGCCCTGATGCGCCGGGCCGGCTTCGACCCCGCCAGCTTCCGCATCTTCCGCCACTGAGCGCATCGCGCCGACCGCCACGGGAACCCGCAGCAGATTCCTGGGGGAGGCGTGCAGCCTGCCGCCGTTGGCCGGGCTCTTCTCCCCCTGTCCGGGACCTCTGCATTGCTGCATCTTGAGAGAGGCCTGTGATGGAGTTGAGCAGTGTTGTACGGAGGGGCCGCCCGAGCGCAGCGATGGAGAAGCCAGTAGGCTTCTCTTAAGAGTTCGCTATCCGAACTCCAGGGTGCCGCCTGCGCGGTCGTTCTTGCGCAGGCGGCAGGTTCCATCCCGGCCCGGCCGCTAAGTAGTACAGGCGCCCTCGCCCGCATGCCGTTTAGCACAACGTGCTGGGCCGGGGTGGAACCTTCGGCCTGCTCGCTACGCTCACAGGCCTCACCGGGCGCTGCGCGCCCGGCGGCCCCTCCACCAGGGATGCCGGGCATCTTCAACGCAACCAGGCGCCGAGTGCGCTCGTCATCAACATACGTGGAGTTGAGCAAGCAAGCGCCAGACCACGGCCCGCGTCGGGTGTTGTAGGGCGCGGACCTGGGAGGTCGCTGCGCGACCTCCACAGCGCTCGCAGTGCGAGCGCAGCCGCGCCTGTCGTCCTCACGCCTTCAGAACTGAGACCGGCTGCAGGCGCGCCGCGATCTCGCCCAGCCGGTACTCCGCGCTGGCGAGGATCACGCGGCGCCCGCGGTAGGCGTAGGTGAGGTGCCGCGGCGTTCCCAGCACGATGCGCACGCCCCCCTGCGCGGACTCCACCTCGTAGTACCGCCGCCCGTCGATCTCGTGCACCTCTGCCACCGTCGCTAGGTCGGGCAGCATGTAGCCGGCCCCGTGGGGAATGACGTTTGCCGATTGCAGCCGGTCCAGGACCCCGTGTCGCACGGCACGCTCCCGCCACCCCAGCACGTCGATGACCTCGTCGGCGAGGTTGGGCAGGGCGTGGAAGAGGTATCCGGGCGTGTTCTCCCGCAGCATCACCGGCACCAGCCCCCCGGCGGACGTGTCCTGGCAGCCCAGGAGCATCGCGTTCTGGTGCATCAGCCCCTGGTGATGCAAGTTCGCGATGATCTCGAAGTCGCCGAACAGGCGCTCGGCGGCCATCAGCCGGCGCTGGCGGGCGAACCGCTCGGCGCGCTGGAAGAACTGCCAGTACTCCCGCGCGTCGTCATCCAGCAACGTCCGGCACGGCCCCCAGGGAGTGTCGAACACGCGCATCCGCCGGCGCAGCTCGGCGCTGCCGTCCCAGTACAGTCCCATGCCCAGCGGATTCTCACCTCGGAGCTCCGCGCCTGAGAAGTGCAGGACGAAGCACCACGGGGGCAGTTGCGCCTCAGGGTCAACCGGCTCCACGGCCATGAGATCCACGAAGTGGTTGCCGGTGCCGATGTCCCAATCGATGGGCACCCCGTCCAGCTCCGCGTGGTCCTCCAGCATGGCGTCCAGGCGCCGCACCAGCCTCCGTAGCTCGGGCGGCTGCCCGAGTCCTCCCACCAGCATGCCGCAGCAGTTGGGCTTGACGTCGAGGAAGACGACCGGCAGCTCCCCGTCGCCCCAGGTGATCCTCCCGCCGTAGCCGATGCCGGCGCCCCAGCGGGCCTCATTGCGGGTGATGGTGAGGTCAGGTGTGCCCACGAAGGTGGCGTCCGGCGGCCCCCCCAGCTCCTCCTGCACCAGGTGCATCTTCGCCAGCCCGTAGGCCATGTTCAGCTCGCTCATCCTGGCGGCCACGTCGCCCAGGCCCATGGAGAAGATGTGCTCGGCGGCACGGTCCACTGCGGCCTGCCTCTCAGTGTTGTTCATAACCGATCTCCCGATCGCGTACTATCGGCGATAGTTGTCAGGGGGACATTTCCACGTCGGCGCCGAATCTCCTGTCGGCATCCACGCGATGTGCGGCGGGACCGACCTCCGCGTCCGGTATCATCCGCCCATCGGGATCCGAGCGGGCAGGAGAATATGCGCCCGGCGCGTAAGTGATGGGTGAGGAGGCAACAAGGAGTGTCCGGTAGCTGATGTCCATCGTCGAGGACCTGCCCATCATGCCACTGAAGTCGGTGCTCTTCCCGGGAGCTCCCACCACGCTGCACATCCATGAGGAGCGCTACCGGGAGATGCTCGACGAGTGCGTTGACGGGGACGGGGTCTTCGGAGTGGCATTGCTGCGGGCGGGGCAGGAGGTCGGCGGCCCCAGCATTCCCCATGACGTGGGCACCATCGCCCACATCGCCGAGGTCACCCGGCTGCACGACGGCACCAGCGTGGTCCTGGCCCAGGGCGGACGTCGCTTCCGCATCGACGCCATTCTGCAGGCGATGCCCATCGTCCGCGCCGACGTGCGTGTCCTCGATGATGACGACGCAATGACTGAGTCCGACCGGGAGCTGGAGGAGATGGCGCGCCACATGCTGGGCCGGCTCATGCGCCTGGTGCTGCGCACCATGGGTGCCGACCGGCCGCGGCCGGAGGTGCCGGATGATCCCGTGGCCCTCTCCTACGCGATTGCCGCCAACCTCCAGGCTCCGCTCCCGGTGCAGCAGGAGCTGCTGGAGGCTGGCTCGGTGGCGGAGCGGCTGGAGATGAGCCTCCCGATACTGGGCCGGGAGGTGTCGCACTACCGCATCATGGCGGCCGCTCGAGCCAAGCTCGAGCAGCTCGGCCTGGTCGAGGAGGATAGCGAGCTGCCCTTCTCGCGAAGCTGATCCCCGGCAGGTGCCGCCCCCCGTATCGCTCTGGGCGCGGGCGGGGCTGTGGCTATGGGGAGAGGCGCGCAAGCGCCTCCGGGTGCTCTCGGCCGCGCGTTCGATCGACACGTGGAATTGGCAGCCCCCACAGCCCCGCGCTTGACACCGCCGCGGGGCCCGCGTAGAATCCCCACCGATATGAGGACACGGGCGCGTCGCCAGGCCACAGCAGCCACCGTCATCGCGGTCCTCCTCGCCGTCGTTCCCGCCCTGGCACAGACCGAGCTGCAGGGCTACCGCATCTCCCCCGGGGACGTCCTGGACGTCATGGTCTACGGTGAGGAGGGCCTCTCGAGGTCGTACCGCGTCGGGCCCGAGGGCACCACGGCCATGCCCATCCTCGGCAACGTCCCGGTCGGCGGCCTGACCCTCGACGAGGCCGAGGAGCTCGTCGGCACCGAGCTGCGCCGGCTCATCAAGCGGCCTCTGGTGACGGTGGCTCTCAATGGGCCGGAGTCTCACCGGAAGGTCCACGTCGCGGGGGAGGTGGAGCACCCGGGACCGATGACGCTCCCGTTCGGGGCCACCGTCGCCGATGCCATCACCGGTGCCGGCGTGCGCGCCTCTGCCGACCTGCGCCAGGTGAAGGTCACCAACGGCAACCGCGAGCCGCGGCTGCTCGACCTCAGCGGGCTGCGCGGGGAGCAGCCCATCCCGGCCTTCGAGCCCGTCTACTATGGCGACGTCATCTACGTGCCTCGCATCGAGGACCGCGTTACGGTGCTGGGCGAGGTGCAGCAGCCGGGCCAGACGATCATTCCCCTCGGCGAGCGCATTACCGTGCTCGACGCCATAGGCCGCCTGGCCGGGGGTCTGACCGAGACCGCCGACCGCGGCGCCGCGATGGTCCTGCGCGCCCAAGAGCAGCCCATCTCTGTGGACCTGCGGGCGCTGATGCAGGAGGGCGACCTGACCCAGAACGTGGAGCTGCAGGGCGGCGACGTGCTGGTGGTCCGCGAGGCCGGCGAGGTGTCGGTGCTGGGTGAGGTGGAGGCCCCCACCAGCTTCGAGCTTGTGGAGCCGATGACCGTGTTGGACGCGCTGGTGCGTGCGGGCGGGGTCACCGAGGACGCGGGCCTCACCCGCGCTCAGGTCATCACCGCAGAGGGCACCATCCCCATCGATCTGGAGGGCCTCCTGGAGCGGGGTGAGATGGAGTACGACCTTACCCTCAGCACCGGTGACGTGGTGCTGGTGCCTCCCGCCGAGCCGGAGACGGTGTTGGTGCTGGGGGCGGTGGAGCGCCCCGGCGTCATCGACATCCGCGAGCAGCAGGAGCGAGACCTGCTCCGCCTCCTGACCATGTCGGTGCCCACCGAGAACGCGGACCTCAGGAACACCTACATCTACCGCGAGGACGGGCGGGTCACGGCCGACATGTACGCTGCCATCCACGAGGGCGATCTGTCCGAGAACATCCCGCTTCAGCCCGATGACATCGTCATGGTCCCGGAGCTGCAGCACGTCTACCTCATGGGCGCCGCCACCCGGACCGGTCCCATCCCGCTGACGGAGGAGATGACGCTCCTGGACGTCGTCTCCCGCTTCGGCAACTTCGCGGCCGGACAGATGCGGAGCGTCACCGTGCTGCGCGCCGGGCCGGATGGCGAGACGCAGTTCATCAAGCGCAACATGGCTGCCGTCCACCGTGAGGTGGAGCCGGAGGACCTGGAGCTGCAGGACGGCGACGTCATCTTCATCCCCGTGCAGGAGCGGGGCGTGGGCTGGAACGAGATCCGCACCGCCCTCTGGAGCATCGGCAGCTTCTTCACGCTGCTGGACCGCTTCTGACCTGAAACCCTCGCGCAATCACGGAGCCGGCGGCTCATTCCATGCTTCGGGGGCCGGTCCCCCGGCAAGGTATTCCATCCTTGGGAAGCCGGCGCCCTCGCCGGCTTGTGGCGCGCAGCGCCACTCGACCTCGGGCACCCTGGGGCAAACGACACGCCGGCGAACGCCAGCAGTGAGCTGACTTGCACCCGCTCCCCCCGCAACCGACAATCTGAGGATGCACCGGATCATCTGCGTCCGACGCCCTCCTGCTCCCGCTCCGCCTTCAGCCGCTCCGCCATCTCCTCCAGAGTGTCGTAGGCGTGCTCGAAGAACATAGTGTAGGACTCGCAGAAGTAGGTGGGCCGCTGGGCGTCGCCGAGCATCACCCGATACTTGGGGCAGCCGCCGTGGCAGAGCTCGAACCACTCGCACTGGGCACACTCGGTCAGCCCTGCGGTCTTGCGATCGCGGAAGCGCTTGTAGCGCTCCAGGCGGCGGATGTGGTGGAAGCGCATCTCATGGATGTTGCCGTAGCACCACTGTGGCTCCACGAAGAAGTCGCAGGCGTAGATGTCGCCATTGTGCTCCACCACGAAGTACCTCCCGCACTCCGGCCCGAACATGCAGGTGGGATGCGGGTGGCCCATGACCACGGCCAGCATGTCGTCGAACATCCGCACGTAGGCCGGCCGGGGCCTCTCTGCGGCCCACAGGTCGAAGGTCTCGCAGAGGAACCGCCCGTAATCGACCGGATCGATGCTGAAATCGGCCAGACCCTCGCCCGAGGGGTCCGGCTCCGCCAGCGGGATGAACTGCAGGAAGTCCACGCCCAGCGAGAGCAGGTACTCGTAGGTCTCCGCCGGCCGGTGCACGTTCTCGGGCTGAACCATGGCCAGGATGTTGACCTCGACCTCATGCTCCAGCAGAGTCTGGATCGCCGCCACCACCTGCCCGTGCGATCCCCGGCCGTCGTGCGTGATCCGGAAGGGGTCATGCACCTCCGCCGGTCCGTCGATGCTGGCCCCGACCAGGAAATGGTACTCGTGCAGGAAGCGGGCCCAGGCGGGATCATCCAGCAGGATGGCGTTGGTCTGCAGGCTGTTGGATACGCTCTGCCCCGGGCGGCCGTAGAGCTGCTGGTATCGCACGGCGCGCTTGAAGAAGTCCAAGCCCATCAGCGTCGGCTCCCCGCCCTGCCATGCGAAGGGCACCATCTGATCGTGGTAGTTCATGTACTTGCGCACCAGCTCCCGCAGGGTCTCATCGGACATGCGGTGCCTGGCCGAGTCGGGGTACAGCGCCGCCTTCTCGCGGTAGAAGCAGTAGGTGCAGGCCAGGTTGCAGTCCGGGCCCGCGGGCTTGATGAGAACTGTCAGCGGCTCGCGTGGCATGTGTGAATCACTCGGTTCGGGGGTCAGCGGTCAGCGGTCAGCGGTCAGCGGTCAGCAATCAGCTATCAGCGGTCAGCGATCAGCAATCAGCGATCAGCAATCAGCGATCAGCAATCAGCGATCAGCAATCAGCGATGAGCAATCAGCGGTCAGCAATCAGCGATCAGCTATCAGCAATCAGCGATCAGCGGTCAGCAATCAGCTATCAGCGGTCAACTACCGGCAACGGCTACGGCTGCGTACGGCCCGGTCTCGCATGGACGTCATCAGGCCCTCGTGCGGAAGACGAAGCGGCAGCAGTCGCCGCCCTTGCACATCGCCTCCTGCAGCTCGAACTCGATGTCCTCGGCGAACTCGGCGGCCCACACGGTGCCCTCGGTGGCGCAGATGCGGTCGGCGATCTCCGGCGCCAGGTGCATCTTGTCCGCGGACCGCAGCGCGGCGCGCCAGGAGCACTCTTTGATGACCACCCTGGCCTCCCGCGGATCCTTCGTCCGCAGCACGAAGTCGTGGCCCTCGGCGGCGAACTTCAGCGCCATGCACCGCACCAGCTCCGAAGGGCTTCGGCCCTCGACGCCCAGCAGCTCCCGGGCCTTGCGCGCCTGGATCTTGGGCATCACCTGCCACACGCGCTCATCCAGCTCCATGGCGCGCTCCAGGCCCTCCTCCTCCTCGATCATCACGAACCACAGGCCGTCAACGGCGAGGTAGGATCGCCGCAGCATCTGCAGGACAGTCTCGCTTCCAGTCGGATTCACAGTGCTTCCTCAATGGCGCTGTCAGTCGCGGCCAGGCAGGTTGATAGCTTACCGGCAGTCGCCGAACGAGACGGTGGCGAGTGCACACGGGTCCGGGCGGCGGCGTATCTCGACGTCACGAGGGTAACGCTCCGCCAGGAGCCTTCGGCGCCCGGTCCGCCTTGCCCTCCCCCGCGGCCGCCGTGGGCTGAGAGCCCTTCGTCGGGCGCCCCGCCTGGCCTTCGGGCAGGGGCGGCGCCCGCGCCTGGCGAAGAGTGACCCCCGCGGGCATGCCGCTCGAGGAGGAGCAGACCATGAAGCGCCTCGCGATCCTCACACTCGCGTTCACCTGCGCGCTGCCATGCGCGGCCATGAATCTGACCGAGCACGGACAGGCCAACTGCGCCATCGTCATCCCCGATGACGCCCTGGAGCTGCACCGCTATCCAGCCCGCGAGCTGCAGCACTTCCTGCAGGCCGTGAGCGGCGCGGAGATCCCCGTTGTCGCCGAGAGCCAGTGCCCGGATGACGTCCCCCACCGCGTCTTTGTCGGGCCGACCGACGCGGCGCTCGAGGCCGGCATTGACGCCGAGGCCCTGGAGCCGGAGGCCATCCGCATCCTCACCGCGGGAGGGGACCTCTTCCTTCTGGGCCGAGACCGCCCGGCCTACGGCGAGCGCGACGACCCCATGCACTTCTACTCCCAGACCGGCACGCTCTTCGCGGTCTATGACTTCCTGCAGGACCAGCTCGGCGTGCGCTGGCTGTGGCCCGGACAGACGGGCACGGTCATCCCCCACTCGCCGACTGTCACCGTCGGGGAGCTTGACATCCACGAGGTGCCGCAGATCAAGCAGCGCAAGCTCCGCGCCGGCATCAGGAGCACCTTCCTGGAGCGCATCGAGCAGTCCACCGGCCCGCTGGACCGCGAGATCGCCTCGCGGCTGGCCCACGACGAGGCGGTCTGGAAGCGCCGCATGCGCATGGGGGTGAGCCTGCGCATCAACTACGGCCACGCCTTCACCCGCTGGTGGGAGCAGTATGGCGAGGAGCATCCGGAGTTCTTCGCCCTCAACGAGGATGGCGAGCGCGCGCCCTGGGGCCCGCCCGACCGCATCAAGATGTGCGTCTCTCAGCCGGCGCTGTGGGACTTCATCGTCGAGCGCTGGAAGGAGCGCTGGCAGCAGGACCCGGTCGCCAACCGCACGCTGAACGCCTGCGAGAACGATGGCGGCGGCTTCTGCCAGTGCGAGGCCTGCCGGGCCTGGGACGTGGAGGACTACGTGGAGCAGACGCCGGAGGGTCCGCGGGTGATCCTCTCCGACCGCTACGCCAAGTTCTGGAACGAGGTCGCCAAGCGCGTGGCCCAGGTCGATCCCGACGCCTACGTGGCCGTCTACGCCTACAGCCGCTACCGCTTCCCGCCGCGCGAGACCCGGCTTGAGCCCAATATCATCGTGGGCTTCGTGCCCGCCGTCGGCTACCCGAACACCGGCGAGTCCAGCGAGCAGTTCCGCGAGGACTGGATGGCGTGGCACCGGCAGGCCACGAAGCTCTTCCTGCGCCCCAACTGGCTGGGCGGGCTGCACGCCGTGCCGCGGGCGCCACTGCATCGCATGGCCGACGACTTCCGCTTCGCCGCCGCCAACGGCATGATCGGCACCGACTACGACTCCCTGTCGGGCCAGTGGTGCATCCAGGGCCCGGTGTACTACCTCCTGGCCCGACTGCACTGGGACACCACCGCCTCCACCGAGCAGCTCCTGGGGGAGTACTACGCGGCCTTCGGGGCCGCCGCCCCGACAGTGCGGGAGTACTTCGAGTACTGGAACCGCTACGCGCGCGAGGAGTGGCCGCGATGGCGCGATGAGATGTACGAGCTGGGCTACCGCAACATGGCGCGCGGGGGAGAGCGCGTCATCCCCTACGTCTATGACCGGGAGGCCTTCGCCCCCGCCCTCGACATGCTCATGGAGGCCCGCCGGATGGCGCTGGGCGAACCGGAGATTGTGCAGCGGCGCGTCAACGATCTGCTGCGGGCGCTCCGCCACGCGCAGATGACCGCCCGGGCCATCGCCGCCACGGAGGCCATCAACTCCGGCACCGGCGACCTGGCCGCAAACATCGACGTCATCCGCCGCATGCACCGCTACCGTATGGACATCGGCCGCGACAATGTCATCAACCCCTACTGGGCCATGTGGCGCGACACCAAGTACGGCGACTACGCCGGCTACAAGCTGGTGCGGGACATCGGCGATCGCTCGGCCGTGGTGCTGCTGGATCGCGACTGGCGCTTCCGCTTCGACCCCGATGAGGTGGGGGAGGACGAGGGGTGGCAGAGCCTTCATGGCGCAGCGGAGGGCTGGACGAAGATCCGCACTGATAGGTTCTGGGAGGACCAGCGCCAGGGCCGGGAGTGGGAAGATCAGCATGGCGACGACTACGACGGCCTGGGCTGGTACCGCACCAGCTTCACCGTGGACCCCAGGCACCAGGGCGAGCGGCTGGTGCTGTTCTTCGGCTCCGTGGATGAGGACGCCAAGATCTGGATCAACGGTGAGCTCGTCGCAGATCACACGATGGAGGGCCCCGACGGCTGGAAGCGCCCCTTCACCATCGACATCTCCGACGCCGTCAGCTTCGGGGAGAGCAACTTCCTGGCGGTCGCCGTCCGGGATTCAGCCGGCAAGGGCGGCATCTACAAGCGCGTGTGGGTGATGAAACAGTGACCGGGCCCGAGCCGTACGCAGCCGTAGCTGTTGCTGATAGCTGACCGCTGACCGCTGACCGCTGATCGCTGATCGCTGATAGCTGATAGCTCCACCGAAGGAGGCCACAGATGGGCGCCATTAAGGTCGGAGTCATCGGAGTCGGTCGCGGCATGTCATTCGCTCGCGGCACCGGGCCGCTGGTGGGCCTGGAGTTGGTGGCGCTGTGTGACACGTGGGAGGAGAAGCTCGAGCAGGCCGGTCAGCAGTTCGGCGTCGAGACCTACACGGACTACGACCGGTTCCTCGAGCATGACATGGACGCCGTGATTCTCGCGAACTACTTCCACGAGCACGCGCCCTTCGCCATCAAGGCCCTGGAGGCCGGCAAGCACGTCATGAGCGAGACCTCCGCCTGCTTCACGCTCGCTGAGGGTGTGGAGCTGATCCGCACCGTGGAGCGGACAGGGCTCATCTACATGTTCGCCGAGAACTACCCCTACATGGTCTTCAACCAGGAGATGCGGCGGCTCTACCAGGCTGGGGAGATCGGCACCGTGATGTACGCGGAGGGCGAGTACATCCACCCCGATCCCGCCGAGGTGGTTATGGGCCGCTCGCCGGGCATCTACCACTGGCGCAACTGGATCCCCGCAACCTACTACTGCACGCACTCCCTGGCGCCGATCGTATTCATCACCGAGACCTGGCCGGAGAAGGTCAACGGCTTCATCATGGTCCGGCGCGAGGACGACCCTGTGGAGCAGCGCACGGTCAAGTTCAACGATGCCTCCTCGATGATTGCGCTGCGCATGGACAACGGCGCGGTGGTGCGGCTGGTGCAGGTCTACCTGCGCGGGCACGGCGTGTGGGTGCGGCTGCACGGTTCGCGCGGCGCCATGGAGAACCTGCGCTGGGGCGACCGCAGCATGCTGCGAGTGCGGCGGGAACAGTACCACGAGGAGCGGCAGCATCCCGAGGAGGTCATCTACCGGCCCGACTTCCCTGACTTCCACGAGCAGGCCATGCGCGCCGGCCACGGCGGCGGCGACTTCTTCATGAACTACCACTTCGCGGAGGCCATCCGCCGCAAGGAGCCGCCCTTCCTGGATGTCTACCGCGGCGTGACTATGTCCATCATCGGCCCGCTGGCCTACCGCTCAGCCCTCAGCGACAGCAACACCATCGACGTGCCGGACTTCCGCCGCGAGGAGGACCGTGAGGCCTACGAGGACGATGACTGGCGCCCCGACCCGCGCGAGGGCGATCCCTGGCCCAGCATCGAGGGGCGCAAGGAGCCCACCGAGGAGCAGATCGCCTTCTCCCGCCAGGTCTGGCGGGAGCGGGGCTATGAGGGGGAGTAGCTCACGGCCAGCGGGCGCGGGATCATGCCGCGCGCCTGCGCTCTGCCATCGTCACGCTCATGGGAGGCCACCCAGGCGGTCCTCAGGCGGCTGCCTCCTTCGACCGCGTCGCCCCACCATGGCTCTCGCGCCGAGCGCCATCAGTCCGAGGCCCATCAGCGCGAGGGTCTTGGGCTCCGGGGTCGGGGTCAGCGAATCCGAAACGATGCTGTCGCCCGAGCCATCGAGCGGGTAGTCCAGGAACCGCCCGCTCTCGTTTCTGGAGACCGACGGGGCCAGCCACAACCCGCTGGGGTCGCTGACGCCAGTGGCGGCGGCGAAGTCACTCCATGGGACCGCGAATTGCCGAAAAACGTCGGCGTCGCGGTCGAAGAACGATCCGTCTCCGGTGGGGTCCACGAGCAGATGATACGTGTCCAGCGCCCCCGACCAGGTGGGCGTCTCCGCCAGCTCGATGTCATCGAAGGTCGGGCCGCCCACCGTCACCGCGAGCAGCTCCACCTGATCATCCGTCGCCTTGTCCACTCGCAGCGTCCAGTCGAGCACACCGTCGCCCTCGGTGTCTATCATCATGTCCCAGACGCCCTTCACCCTGCCCTGCTTGGTCGCGTCCAGTCGCAGGCGGAACATCAGGTGATCGTCGTCTGAGGCCCGGAACGCTGCGGCGTACTGGTTCCCGTTGTCGTCGGTGCCGCCGCGCAGGTCCAGCCAATCCTGCGACGAGTCATCGGGGTCGTAGTAGACTCCATCGGAGCAGGTCAACGCGTACCAGTCCTGGGACTCCGGCCACAGCACATCGGCGCACGCCGGCAGGGCGCCGACGAGCGCTGTGATGACCGCTGCGATGACCCGACGTCGCATGGAGCCCCTGTCCTCTCCCAGTATGCGGCATGGCCCAACGCGATCCACACGCACTCACACGCAAGCCACACGGAACCACACGCAATGCACACACAGTATATATCGAAAGTGTGTCCGTGGTCAAGCAATATTGGAAGTAGCTCACGCCAGGCGCAAGAGGCGATCAGAGCGAGGGTCATCTGGGGCTTCTGCCGATGTCACCCGTTCGTGCGGTCTGGCGCGAACTAATGCCGCTCATGAGGGTGATAGTAGCCCGTTGGTGACATGGCGTTTTGCGTAAGTTTTGAGGAAACGCGAGTCTGCTCGGAGTAGTACGCTCCGGGGAGGGCGAGGTGGACTTCGGGCGTGGCCTGAAGTCACGTTTCTGCCAGGCGCAGTGCTCTTCGGGTAGCTGTTGCCGTGCGGAGGGGCGGGCTTCCTTGCCCGCCCGGTCGTTGTAGGCGTGCCGTTGAGACCGGAGGTCTCCGAGGGGCGCGACTACGCTGGCGCCCGTGAGGCCTCTGGCCTCCTGTGGTTCGAAGGTCGAGCGGGCCTTTGGCCCGCAGGCGGGCGAGGCTGTGGGTATGGGCAGAGGCGCACAAGCGCCTCCGGGCGGAGGCGCCCGCCTCCCATGATCGTGGGCCGGTTTGAGCGCCACGAACGCCGCACGCACCGAGACCAGAGGTCTCCAGCGTGCGTGCCACGGGAAGGGGCCGTGTGTCGTTCCGTTTGGAGGGGCGGGCCTCCGTTCCCGCCCGGTCGTTGGCGTATGTCGTTGCCCTCATGCCGTACGGGGTCACGGGCAGCCCAGCCGGCCGGTCGTTTGCCGTGTCGTGTGGTCGTCGCTTGCAGCTTGGAGCTTGCGGCTGCCGCTCACACATCCACCCAGATGGGACTGGACCACGCATATTGCCCGTTGAGCTGGCTCACGCGCAGGTAGTAGTAGTTCCGCCCCGGCCCGACCTCAGCGTCCTGCAGCGTGGCCGAGGCGGTGTAGCCCGCCTGTGGGATGGCCAGGTGGCGCTTGATGATGTGCGAGTTGTGGTAGACGGCATCGCGCAGGTCGTCCCACTTGCCTCGCTGGTCGCCGAACTGCTGGCGGATCCGCTCCCGGCACTCCTGGTCGTAGACGATCAGGCCGCTGCGCCGCATGGCCTCCGCAGGCGTGAACTGGAGGCGGTGGCGGTCGCACTCCAGCACGCAGACGGCGTCCGCGGGCGCCTCCACCTCGAAGACGAGCCGCTGCTGCGCGGTATCCTCAGCGGCGTGGCGCCGCGCGTCGGTGGTGAGGTCGAAGTGCACCTCATCGTCCGCCACCTGCTCCCAGGAGTTGCCGTGGCGCGTGAAGCAGCCCTCGACGGAGACGATCTCCCCCTCCGCCAGCCGCAGGCGCCCCTGCCACTGCTTGGGGCCGACCTCGAAGCCGTAGTGCGCCGTCGGCCCCCAGCCGAACTGCACGGGGATCTTGCAGCGGACGGTCCCCTCCATGGGCGCCTGCCAGGTTCCATTGTGGTTGTGGGTGTACGCCACGCGCCCGTTCTTGATGACCTCGATGCGGTCCAGCGCCTCTGTGCACCCAACGCTGGCGCTGATGGTCAGCGGCCTCCCGGTCTGCAGCACCGAGCCCATGGGGGCGTCGTTGATGGTGAAGTCCAGCCTGATGCGGTCGCCGGTCACGCCGTAGACGCGGCGGGCCATGAAGGCCTCCCAGAGGCTTTCGCGGGTCAGCTCCTCGGCCACCGCCGCCATCAGGCCGATCCCCCACTTGCCCGCGAAGCCGCCGCCGTTGTCGCCGGAGGCGATGATCCCCAGCCGGTAGCCGCGGTCCAGCCCCGCCTGGATGCTGTTCATCGACACTCGCGGGGCCATGGAGCCGTTGCGGGTCATGGTGAAGGGCGTGTTGCAGCCCTCCGAGGAGCCGTGCACTGAAAAGACCTCGCCGAAGGGCGAGATGTCCTCATCGTAGTGGGCCCAGTCCTTTCCGCGGTTCGCGAAGGCGTAGGCGGTGTGATGGGGGATGGCCATGCCTCCGACCTCGCGCAGATTGGCGTAGAGGTCCTCGATGTGCAGGCTCAGGTCCAGGGGCGGGTCGTCGAAGGGGTAGAAGACGTTGTGGTCGCCCCAGCGCGTGCGGTCGCCCGTCCACTCATAGCCGGCGAAAGTCACGAACTCGCCAGGCCGGTGGTACTCCTTCACCATCTCGCAGATCATCCGCCAGTCATCGGCGTAGTAGTCCTTCCATCCCACGGTCTCGGAGCGGAAGCCCTGCTCGTTGCGGATGAAATGCGCGGGGTAGTAGACGATGGGGAAGAAGTCCAGGTACTCCCGCGCGCCCTCGAAGGCCTGGCGGACGAAGGCCTCGCACTCTCCGGCGTCCTCCGGCGGCTCGGCCACGGCGTCCACGCCCTCGGCCTGCAGCCGCATGTGCGCCAGGTTGAACTGCGTGTGCATATCGCCCCAGTAGATGTTCATGGCGGGCCTCCCGGCAGGTCGTCGTTGCCGTATGTCGTCCGGAGCGACGCATCTCCAGATGCGTCGGCCGTTTCTGTTCGCGGGGTGATTACGCGACGCGCCGCCACTTCTCCTCCGTCGCGCAGATCGGCGAGAAAGAATCTGGCGGCGGGTACACGAAAACACTGCGCAGAAGGTACACAGTAACGAGCGGCGCCGACGGACATGACACAAGCCTGAATCCGCCTGCCGGCTCGAGCATCGGTGGCGCAGAGAGGCTGCGAGCGTGAACAGTGGGCCCTCCGACAGCCGGCTGCTGGCCGGACTGGCCGCAGGGAGACGGGACGCCCTGGGCAGCCTGTACGAACGCCACTCGGGGCTGCTCTTCTCGTGGCTGATGTCGCAGGACCTGACGCGCGATGAGGCCGAGGACCTGCTGCAGGATAGCTTCATGGCGCTGGTCCGGCGCGGCGAGTATGGCGACATCGACGACCTGCGGGCGTGGCTGTTCGGCGTGGCCCGGAACCTCGTGGCGCGGCGCACTCGGCACCCAACCCAGCCGCTGAATGCGGCGGCCGAGCCCGGCGAGCAGCGATCACAGGCCTCGGCGATTGCGGTGCGGGAGGCGATGGCCGAGCTTCCGGTCGAGCAGCGCGAGGTGGTCGTGCTGAAGGTCTGGCATGAGCTCACCTTCGCGGAGATCGGCACGCTCTTGGACATCTCGCCGAACACCGCGTCGGGGCGCTATCGATACGCGCTGGAAAAGCTGCGCGACCTTCTCGGAGAGTGGGAGAGTTGACCGATGGACGAGCGGAAAGCTGAGGAGATGCTGCGCCAGGCCGGCCCACCGCAGCCGCGTTTGCAGGTCGGCGAGCATCTGCTGCGGCGCGCGGAGCCGATCCTGCGCTGGCGGCGCATCAGGCGCGGGCTGCGACTCGCGATCCCGGCCGCGGCGGCCTTGCTGCTGGCGGCCAACCTGATCTTCGGCGAGATTTACCAGGCGCGGATGGCCGCGCTGGTCGGGCCGCGGCAGAGCGTGACTGTGGCGGCCGATGACCCCGCGGCCTTCGCTGAGGCCGTGGCTCAGCGGCAGCGGCTGATGTCCGAGGTCATGACCGCTCCTGCACCGGAGGAAAGCGAGGATGAGCGCAATGGCGGGCGAGAGGTTCCCGACCTTCAGACGGATCGCCAGCGGGATCGCTGCGTGGATTACGGGTGATTGGCGGCCTCGCCTCCGGAGGCTCGGTTGGACGCTGCTGATTACCTTCGTGGTGCTGGCGATCCCATGGACATACTTCAACATCACGCTGGGTCTGCAGCTCGAGGACACGTTGGCGGAGATCAAGGCCCGCGGCGAGCCACTGACAATCCAACAGGCCATTCCGGAGATGCCGCCGCGCGACGAGAACGCGGCTTACGTCTACGAGCAGGCCTTCCGTGTGTTCAACATGTGGGAGGATGCGCGCGACGACGCGGTGCCCGGAAAGCTGCTCAGCAATCTCGACAGGGAGATGAGCGATGCGGTCAATGACTACGTCAGCGGTGAGACGCCGAGCCTCGATCCCCCGGTCCGCCAGTGGCTGATGAGCGAGGAGGTGAGTGACCGGCTGGCAGCGATCCAGCGCGCCTCGCAGATGGAGCGCTGCCTCTTCCCGGTCAACTGGGAGGATGGGTACGGCGCGCTCTTTCCGCACATGGTGCTGTTTCGTGGCGCTCAGCGTCTGGTGACGGCGCGCATGATGCTCGCCGGTCGCCAGGGACACACTGACGAGGCGCTGCAGTGGTGCGAGGTCGGCCTCCGGATGACCGAGCATGTTGGTCAGGAGCCCACGCTCATCGCGTTCCTCGTGCGCGTGGCGATGCAGGACATCCTGTTCGGAGGTGCGGAGCAAATCTGCGGCGACCTTGCTATACCTCCCACGACCGCCCGGCATCTGCGCGACATGATCGCCGCCGAGGACCTGTGGGAGCACTTCGACCGTGCGCTGCTGACGGAACGGGCCTTCACGCTATGCATGCTGCAGCATCCGGACGCGCTCATCGCCACCATCTCGGATCATCCCACCTTGCTGTGGCGCCTCTACCCAAGCCTGCCGGCCATTCCCCTCCGGAAGAACGATCAGCTCACATACCTGCGTCTGTGGGACGCCCAACTTGCATTCACCGAGCGGCGGTATCGGGAGGTCGCGCCGATCGAGGATCCTACTGAGCTATTGCTGCATAGACTGCGTTGGTTTGCGCCTGCAACGCACGACCTCTTCCCGCTCTTCTCCCGAGCGGTGATCAAGCGCGAGATGGGCATCGCCCAACTCAACCAGTTCCAGATCGCCCTGATGCTCAACGTCCACCGGCAGGTACGCGGGGAGTACCCCGAGACGCTCGACGTACTGGCGCGCGTGGTCAACTGGCAGCCTCCGCACGACATCTTCTCCGGGGAGGCCTTCCACTACCGGCGGGAGGGCGACGGCTACATCCTGTGGTCCCTCGCCTCCGACCTCGATAACGATGGCGGGGAGGGTCCCGACGCCCCGGGCCGCGACTGGGAGGACTGCGACATCGTCTGGCGCGCGCAGCGGTAGAATCCGCGCTTACTCCTTCTCCGGCGCTCCGATGACGCGGCGGTACAGGCCCCATGCCGCCAGCCGGGCCTCCACGGCCGAATCGACCGTAACGTGCCTGGTGTGCTTCAGCATCTCCCCCGCGTCCCGGTCCCAAGGCCCGCACCAGCGGCCCCTTCCCTTTCGGGCAATCTTGGTGCATCATAGACGAGAACGGGACGGCTCAGGACACATACCTTGTGACGGGCCGGGAAGGGCGCCAGTGTGAGCGAGCAGGACAGGGATCGAGACAAGAGGCTTTTGCGGCGGCTGGCCGGCGGAGACGTCAATGCGCTGGGCGAGATCTACGACCGCCACGCCCTGACGCTGTATCGCTGGCTGCTGTCGCGGGATGTGCCCCGCACGGAGGCGCAGGATATCCTCCAGGAGTGCTTCCTGGCACTCGTGGATCGGGGGGAGCGGGCGGCGGCGATTGAGGACGTGGGGGGATACCTCTTCGCCGTCGCCCGCAACAAGCTCTCCGCGAGGTACCGGCGTCCCCCCACGGGCTCGCTGGAGCTGATCGACGAGCCGGAGAGCGGCAACTCCGCCGACCCCGAGGCCATGGCCGTCCGCGAGGCCCTCACCGCGCTGCCGCCCGAGCAGCGGGAGGTCGTGGTGCTGAAGGTCTGGCAGGGGCATACCTTCGCGGAGATCGGGTCTCTGTTGAGCATCTCGCCCAACACCGCGTCGAGCCGGTATCGCTACGCGTTGCAGAAGCTGCGCAAGGAGCTGGGAGAGAGCGAGTATGGATGATCAGCAGGTCGAGGACAGGCTGAGGCGCATCGCCCTGGCGGAGCTGCCGGGCGAGCTCCGGTGGCGGATCATCGCCGCCGCCCGCCGCCGTCTGCAGATGCGGCGCGGGAACGGCACCTCCCTCCGCCGGGATACCTGACGGGGTGCATCCGTTGCCGTTGCCGTGCGGAGCGGCGGTGTCTTCAGACCCGCCGGCCATTTGTCGGGCTGGAAGCCCGACCTACGCGATGAAGGAACGAGGCGCACCGGCGCTTGCCGTGCGGTTTGGAGGGGCGCGACTACGTTCGCGCCGGGCCGTTGCGGTCAGGAGGGGCGGGCTTCCCTGCCCGCCCGGCAGTTGTCGTTGCCGTCCGGAGCGGCGGTGTCTTCAGACCCGCGGGCCGTCTGCCGGGCTGGAAGCCCGAGCTACGCGATGAAGAAACTGAGCGCTCGGACCACTCTCCGGCCGCCGATGCTTCCGTAACTCCACACTGGTCTGAACCGTGAGGGAGCCCTGACACCATGCCAGATGCCGCCAGCGGCACACCCAATCGCTGCTCGGGCCTCGCCCGAGCCTGGCGTCGGTCCTGCTCCCTCCGGGCCACGGTCTACGCGCTGCTGGCCGTTGCCCTGTTGGTGGTTGCGCCCTGGTGGTACCTGCTGCACCAGAGCCGGGCCATGCTGCAGGAGGAGTTGCAGCGCATCGAGGACGCCGGCGAGCCGATGACGCTTACCGAGGCCGCGCCCAAGCCGGTCCCCGCCGACGAGAATGCAGCCGACCTCTACCAGCAGGTCTTCAACGTCAGCTTCACCTCATCGTACGGTGCCACCTCGGACCTCGATGCAACCGGCTATTCGGAGACCATCGAGGACGAGTACCTCGCCGGCAACGTCTCCGAGGAGTTCGTCCGCGAGGTCTTCGAGGATCCGGCGGTGCAGCAGGCCCTGGAGACGCTGCGGAGGGCCTCGAAGCGTCCGCACTGCGTGTTCCCCATCGACTGGAGTCAGGGGGCGGCCATCCTCTTCCCGCACCTGTCCAAGATGCGGCAGGCCGCCCGCTGGCTGTCCGCCAGGTCGAAGTACGCCGCCGCGAGCGGCAACATCGACGAGGCGCTCGACTGGTGTCGGGTGTCCCTGCGCATCTCGGAGCACGCCGCGCAGGAGCCCACGCTCATCGCCCAGCTTGTGGCCATCGCCATGCAGGCCATCGCCGCCGCTCAGGCCCGCGAGACGCTTGACGAGGGCATGCCCTCGCCGGACGTTGCCCGCCAGATGATTAGCTACCTGCGCACCATTGACCGCGGCAGCGAGTTCCGGCGAGCCATGCTCGGCGAGCGGGCGATAATGCTCGACACGTACCAGCAGGTCCGCGAGGAGCCGCAGGACCTGGCGACCTGGTTTGGCGAGACGGATGCCATGACCTGGGCCGCCAGGCTCTACGCCAGCCCGGTCGGCCTGCCCCTCTTCAACGCCGATCAGACTGCCTACCTGCGCCTGATGCGGGAGCAGCTCGAGCTCCTTGACACGGTCCCCCCCAGTGATGGTCTCTATGAGCGCCTCGATGACCTGGGCGAGAGCGTGCCGTCCACGGCGCTCATCGCCCGGATGATGTTCCCGGTCTTCGCGAGGAGTGCACAGAAGCGCGACGCCGCCATCGCGGAGCTGGACGTCTTCGAGGTGGCGCTAGCCCTGAAGGTCTACCGGCAGGAGCATGGGGAGTACCCCGCGAACATCTCGCAGCTCCAGGCGGCGGTGGACTATGACCTACCCCCGGAGGTCTTTACCGGTAAGCCGCTGCACTACCGCCGCGACGGCGACGGCTTCGTGGTATGGTCGCTCGGCAAGGACCTTGACGACGACGGCGGCCACGGCCCCCGCGAGCCGGGCTATGACTGGGATGACCACGATATTGTCTGGAAGGTGACGCGGTAGATGGCCGAAGAGCGCGGCGGAGCATGGGGCGGTATCACCCGCGCCTGGCATCGCTCCTGCGCGCTGCGGGGGGCCGTCTATCTGCTGCTGGCGGTGATCATACTCGGTGGCGTGCCGTGGGCGTACGCCTACTGGCGCACCGAGCGGGAGCTGGCGGCTGAGCTGGAGCGCATTGAGCAGTCCGGCGATCCCATGACGCTGGCGGAGATGGCGCCGCAGCCTGTCCCCGATGACCAGAACGCGGCGGTGCTGTATCAGCAGGTCTTCCGCGTGGATCTCCGGCCGGACGCCGAGGACCGCGAGTCCGTGCTCGCCGCCACCGGATGGTCTGAGCTGGTGGAGGTGGACTATCTCACCGGTGCCGTCTCCGATGACATGGTCCGGCCCGCGCTCGAGGACCCGACGGTCGCCCGGGCGCTGGAGACGCTTCGCCGGGCCTCGCAGAGGCCGCACTGTGTTTTCGAGATCGACTGGACGCGAGGCTCGCAGATCGTCTTCCCGCATTACATGCACGAAGCCACCCGCTGGCTGGCGGCCAGGGCGAGGCTGTGCACGCACGACGGCGAGATCGATGAGGCCCTGGGCTGGTACCGCGTCATACTGCGCATGTCCGAGCACGCCGCTGCGGAGCCACTTCTCAGCAGCGCCCTTTTCGCCTGTAGCAGCCAGACGATCGCGCTGGGCCACGCCAGGGAGACGCTGGCCCGCGGCACGCCCTCGCCGGCCGCCGCCCGCAGCATGATCGAATACCTCCGAACCGTCAACCGCCAGCGGTCATTCCTCCACGCCATGCTCGGCGAGCGCGCTCAGGCGATCGATCTCATCCGTGAGACGCGACAGCATCCGGAAACCGTACGGGAGATTCTGGGCAGCAATAGCAGCGGCATCCAGAATGTGGTGCTCTGGCTCTACATGAGTCGGCTTGGCCGCCCGCTGCTCAACGCGTATGCGGTGGCCTACCTCAGGGAGCTGAGCCGCGAGATCGAGGCGGTGAGAACCGTCGCCGACCGCCGTGTGCTGTACCGTGGGGTTCATCCTCCCGAAGAAGAGCTGACTCCGTTGTCCCTGGTGTTCATCGGCGCTACAAGCAGGGCCGCGAAGATCTCCGACGCGGCGGCCGCGGAGCTCGATCTCTTCGAGGTCGTCCTGGCGCTTAAGATCCACCGCCAGCAGCACGGCGAGTATCCCGTGGACCTCTCGCAGCTCCAGACAGCGGTGGACTACGACCTGCCCCCGGATGTCTTCACCGGCAAGCCGCTGCATTACCGCCGCCACGGCGACGGCTTCGTGGTGTGGTCGGTGGGCAAGGACCTGGATGATGACGGCGGCCACGGCCCCCGCGAGCCGGGCTACGACTGGGACGACTGCGACGTCGTCTGGCGCTGCGAGCGATAGCAGGACGGACCGGTTGATGCGGTGAATGAGCCGCCGCGTTCATGCACGGCTCAGGAGGGCGATTCCAATGGCCACCCGCTACGTCCTGTTCTGGTTCGATGTGGAGGACTGCACCGTCCCGCAGTCGGATGACGCCGCCAGGCGCCTGGCGGAGATCCTGGCCTCGCACGGCGTGCGCGGCACCATGAAGGTCGTGGGGCAGAAGGCCCGTGTGCTCCGCCAGCGCGTGCGCTACAGGGTCATCGACGCGCTGGGCGAGCACGCCATCGGCTTCCACTCGGACATGCACGGCGGCCGGCCGCAGCCGGCGGAGTACATGGCGCCGCTGGACTGGCTGGAGGGCCAGCGGGAGTTCGAGCGCCGGGAGCGCCGGGGCGTCGATGAGCTGATCGACCTCTTCGGCGTCACCCCCTGTACCTACGGCCAGCCCGGCTCCAACTGGTCGCCACAGGTCTTCCCCGTGCTGCGCGCGTGGGGCATCCCCACCTATGTCAGCGGCTACGGCTACGTGGGTCTGCACGCGCAGCCCTTCTACTACGGGGGCATCGTCAACACCTCGCACATGATCGGCACCGACCGCCGCGGCCGCGACGCCTGCCACCGCTTCACCCTCGGCTTCGACCTCGGCACCGAGGAGGCCAGGGCCCGCTATCGCCAGGCCTTCGACGCCTCCTATCAGGCCCTCGAGGACGGCGGCCTCATCTCCATCGCCAACCACCCCTGCCAGCTCGTGCTCCAGGAGTGGTTCTCGACGCGCCTGAAGCCCAATGAGCTGCAGGACGCCGGCTACGTGCACTTCGAGGAGTTCGTCCGCTACGTGCTCTCCCACGACCACGTCAAGACAGTCACCGCCGCGGACCTGCCCGGGCTCTACCCCGACCGCGCCATGGGCCGCGTCTTCTCGGCCGAGGAGCTGCGGGAGATGGCGGCAGCGGTCGGCCACGAGGTGTACTTCCAGGAGCGCGACGGCATGGCGATCTCCGCGGCGGAGCTGTTCGGCATGTTCACGCGCTTCCTGGCCCAGGCCATCCGCGAGGACACCGTCCCGCCCGGGGCAGTCTGCCGGTATCTCGACGGACCGGCGAATCGGGGCAGCGGGCAGGTCGAGACGTGGTTCGGCGCCGATGCGGACGACTTCCGGGAGTCAGTGCTGGAGACCGCGGAGTTCATCGAGAGCCACGGGCGCCTGCCTGATGACGTGTGGGCGGGCGAGATGTGCGGCACGGTTGCTGACTGGTTCTGCTGCGCGGCCCAGATGGTGGCGCACCTCGTCGAGACGGGCGACATGGATCGACATGTGGAGACCCAGCCGGCGCGTATGCGGGTGGACGATCACGTGGATGACGACGCCGCCCGCGGCGGCTGGCAGGGCGCCATGCTGCCCCAGGGGATCGACGGCAGCAAGCTCCTGGAGCAGACGAAGAGGCAGGCCTGGACGCTCAAGCCGGCGATTCTGGAGGATCGATTGTAGGGAGGCGGAGAGGTGATGTCTGTACACAGCCGTTTGCTCGTAAGCATCACGCTGTGTCTGCTTGCGCTGCCGTTCGCCTCCGCCGAGGAGGTCGCCATCAGCGGCGTGGTCCTGACGCCCGACGGCGCACCCGCCGAGGGCGCCACCGTCACCACCTGGTACGTCCCTGCCGAGGTGGCGCTCGAGCCCGAGGTCCTCACCGCCACCACCGGCCCCGGCGGCGCCTTCGAGTTCAGCTTCGAGACGCAGGCGCACCGCTCTCAGTACCCGGTCGTCGCCATGCGTGATGGTCTCGCCCTGGGCTCAGCGCGCGTTGAGCCGGGGGAGCAATGCCAGGTGCGGCTGGGCGGCGATCCGGTGACTGCGCGGGGCCAGGTGGTCAGCGACTCCGGCGAGCCGATCCCTGGGATTCGCGTCGAGGTCCGCCTCTTCATGCCACCGGAGGGGACCGACCTGGCGCATCTGTCCTTCCCCGACGGCTCCTCGCCGCTGGCCGCGCTCACCGATGATGATGGGTGGTTCGCGATCGAGGGCCTTCGCCCCGGCTGCACCGTGCAGTACGGCGCCTTGGGCGAGGGCTGGGCAGCCTATCGTGACACCATGGTCGTGACCCGCAGCCGCCGTGTCGAAGACCCGGCACTGCTCGTCATGGAGCGCGAGGTCCGCATCTCAGGGCAGGTCACCCGCGATGGGCGGCCGGTGCCGGAGATCACCGTGGGGGGCGCCCGCATGGAGACCGGCGGAGTCTATGGGTGGGGCCATGACACCACGGACGCCCAGGGGCGCTACGAGCTTCGCGGCCTGCCTCCGGGGAGATACCGCGTGGTGGCCATGTCGCCGCGGGACGCGGTCGCGAAGCCGGTCGAGGACCTCGACCTTCAGCGGGGCGACCATCGTGAGGGCGTTGACCTGCAACTGGTCTCTGGCGGGGTCATCGAGGGCACGCTGACCATCGCCGACACGGCCGAGACCGTCCCGGGCCACGTGTTCTTTGGAGGCATAGGCACCTGGGGCGTCACGGACGAGGACGGGCACTACCGCGTCCACGTTCTGCCGGGAACCGGGCGCATCCGCTGGGCGGGCGACCCGCGCTTCCCCCATCTGGAGGCCAGTCGGCGGTCTCACGTCCTTGAGGTCGCTGAGGGCGAGGTGGTCACCGGCGCGGACTTCGTGCTGAGCGAGCGGCCCGGCTTCCCCGCAGTGGTCGTTGACGCGGAAGGCCAGCCTCTCGCTGGCGCTTCGGTCTGGCTCATCAGCGGTGATTACACCCGCGGTCCCGAGACCACCGATGCCCGGGGACGCGTTGCCTTCCAGCCGTGGTGGTATGGCGGACCCAGCGTCCTCTGGGCGCAGCGCGGTGACAGCGTGGGCTTCGCCCCAACCGGCGAGCCGGGCGAGCCCGTCACCGTTGTCCCGCGACAGGGCGGATGGGCCACCATCACCGTGCGTGATCAGGAGGGCCAACCCGTCGCAGGCGTCGAGATGGAGGCCGGGGCGGGCCGTGGGTCGCTCGTCGGGGGCCCTGCGCCGCCGGAGCCTGTGGCTGAGGCGCCGGGGCCGCCGGATGAGGCGTCGGCCGCGGTGCCTGGCCAATGGACGACTGACGAGAGCGGTGTGGTTCGCATCGGCCCCCTGCCCGCGGGAATCGAGCTCACCATTCGGCCCATCTCCCAATGGCGCCGGAGGCTCGTGGACGAGACGTGGGTGCGCGGCATCGAACTCACGCTGGAGCCCGGTGAGGAGCGCGACCTGGAGCCGATGGTCGTCAATCCCGATGGCCGCAGGCTCATCGGGCGGGTCACGGACGGGGGCGGCGAGCCGGTGTCCGGCGCGTGGGTCATGACGCACGACACGTTCGACGAGTCGCCGACGACGGCCCGCACCGACGACCGGGGCGCATTCGCGCTGGACGGGCTGCAGGTCATGGACGCGTGGGGCGAGCGCGCGGTCGCCGTCCTGGCCTTCGCGCCTGATGGCAGCGGGGCCTACGCCATGCCCTGTTACCCGGAGGCCGGACTGGTCACCTTTGAGCTGGAGCCGCCCGGCGGCGCCATGGGCGTGCTGAGCGATCCGGAGGGCCGGGCGCTCGCCGGAGCGCGGGTCCGCGTGTACAGCCGGGAGTACCGGGAGGATGAACGCATGCCGGGTCCGCTCTCGACGCGGGCCACGACCACCAGCGATGAGCAGGGCGAATGGTCTGTGGATGGGCTCGTGCCGGGGCTGGAGTATCAGGTCAGTGTCCAGGCCGAGGGCTACCGGGGCTCAGATGACTTCGTGCTCACCCGCGGGGATATCGTCGTGGGCGTACAGATCGACATCGTCGCGGCGGAGGACCTGGACCCGCCGCCGAACGCGGAGCCTCCGTGACGAAGTGCTCCGGCGCAGCTTCGGCAGCCGCCCGTCCATGGAGCAGCGGAAGTTCCTGAAGCCCGCCATTCTGGCAGATTGACCGTAGCAGGGAGGAGAGCCATGTCATTGCAGAGCCGTTTCTCGCTCATGACTGTCGTGTTCATACTTGCGCTCGGGCCGGCGCTGGCCGAGGAGGTCACGCTCACCGGCCGCGTCGTCGGTCCGGAGGGCGAGGCCATCGCCGGGGCGCGGGTGGCGCAGACCCGGGTACTCGACCGCGAGCCGCATTGGGTCGAGACCACGTCCGACGCCGAGGGTCAGTTCCGCCTTCAGTTCGAGACTGACTACGAGCGCGATGCCTGGCAGGCGGTTGCCGTCGCCGAGGGCCACGCGCCCGGCGCCGCCAGCGCGAAGCCGGGCGAGCCCGTGGAGCTCGTCCTCCCGGAGGAGCATCGCGCGCTGACGGGGACCGTCGTCGATCCGGGCGGCCAGCCAATCTCTCAGGCGCACGTTGCCGTGCGGGCGCTGAACTCGCAGACGGCACGCATTCGCTACGTCGGCTTCGGTGAGTGGCCCGCTGCGCCCTCCGACACCACCGGCGAGGACGGGCGCTTCTCGCTGGGGCCGCTGCCGGTGGGATATCTGGTGCAGCTTCGCGCGGAGGCCCCCGGCTACGCCTACAGCCGGCCCACTGCGCGGGAGGATATGCCCTCCGCTGGCGATGACATCACGCTTACCCTCCATCCTGAGGCGGTGATTGCCGGGCGGGTGACGCGCGAGGGCGAGCCGGTGGCCGGCGTGGAGGTCGGCGTGCAGTCGCAGCAGGAGAGCCACTGGGGCGAGGCGACCACCGACGAGGATGGCCGCTACGAGATCACCGCGCTGCCAGCCGCCACCTACAACGTCGCTCTCATCACGCCCCCCGATGGGTACGCAGCGGTGGCGCACGAGGG
This sequence comes from Armatimonadota bacterium, assembly GCA_034722055.1. GTDB lineage: Bacteria > Armatimonadota > Zipacnadia > Zipacnadales > UBA5352 > JAYENL01. The sequence continues at coordinate 24,636 of JAYENL010000259.1, read as the reverse complement.
CGTCCAGCCGGAGGCCGGGGAGCGCGCTGAGCAGATCGACTTCGAGCTGATCGAGGGCGGCCTGGTGCGCGGCACCGTCACCTGGGCCGACAGCGGCGAGCCCGTTCCGGGCGCGAGCATCGGCGCCTACGGGCCCGCACACCCGCGCTCTACCGCCTGGGTCCAGAGCGCCGAGGCGGACGAGCAGGGAGCCTACGAGCTCCGGCTGCCGCCAGGCGAGAACTACGTCTACTGGATGGGCGGCCCCACCGACGTCGCCTGGCGCGCGGAGCAGCGCGACGTGACGCTGCACGTCGAGGAGGGGACGGTGCAGACCGTGGACTTCCGCCTGCAGCGCAAGCCCACCATCCAGCTCACGGTGCTCAACCCCGACGGCACCCTGGCCGCGGGCGTCCCCGTGTACTGGGATGCGGACCTCCGCCACCGCTACATGGGCGAACGGGAGCCCCTGGTGACCGATGAGCAGGGGCGCGTGGAGCTGAGCTTCGGGCGCCAGACGCACGAACGGGGGCGCGCGCTGGAGGCAGCCCTAGCGCACGATCCCGAGCGCGACCTGGCGGGCATCGCTGTGATCGACGGCGAGTCCACCCGCCAGGCAACCATCAGGCTGGCCGAGGCGGCCTGGCTGCTGGCCGCGATCCGGGAGACCGACGGCTCCCCGGTGCCGAACGCGTCCGTCAGCGTATACACCGAGCAGGAGGGCGGGAACGTCCACCTGCCCCTGCAGTTCGCCACGGAGGAGGACGGGCAGGTGCGGCTCGGCCCCCTGCCCCCGAAGGTTCCGGTCAAACTCTTGCTGAGCGGCGACCTGGCGATGAAGGTGGCATCCGGTCCTGCGGAGGAGCAGGAGATGATCACGCTGGTGCCGGCGGAGACGCGAGAGCTGGAGCCCTTCGTCGTGGCGATGGAGGGCCTGGTGGCGCGGGGCAGGGTCATCGACCCGGAGGGTGAGCCCGTCGAGGGCGCGGTCGTCATCGGCAAACCCGGCGCCGACTGGAACCCCGTGCGCGCGCGGACCGACGCCGACGGTCACTTCGAGCTGACCGGCCTCGGCGCGCGAGAGACGGTGACCATCCTGGCCGCGACTGAGGACGGCAGCCTGGCCTACGCCCAGCCCGTTGATCCCTCCGTGGCCCTGGAGCTGGTCTTCGAGCTCTTCCCGCCGCCGAGCCTCATCGTTACGGTCGCCGGTGAGGCCGACGCCGTCGCGCGAGCCCGGGCCGGGGTGGAGCGTTCCGGGCCCCGCTTCGGCGAGCTCCCACAGGGCCTTACGGAGCGCGTCGAGGAGATCGAGCTGGACGAGGAGGGCCGCTTCCGCGTTGACGGCCTCATACCGGGCCTGCAATACTCGGTCATGGCCTACGTCGGCGAGCCGCGGCCGGAGGCTATTGAGCTCGTCGCCGGCGAGCAGGTGATGGTGCACGGCGGCGAGGAGACCATCGAGCTGTCTCTGGAGCTCATGACCATGGCGGAGTTTGCAGCCCAACAGCGCCGGTAGTCCAGACAGCCGCCGAGGCGATGTTACTGTCCACGTGACCGATGTCTGAGGAGGACGAACGCGATGAGAACAGCCCTGTGGGCGAGCGCGATGATCCTGTGTGTCGGCAGCGCCGGCGCCGTCGAGCTTCCCGTGGCCGACGAAGAGCCGCAGGTGGTGCTGCCCGACTACGCCGCCGAGCTGCGGGCCTTTGACTACATCGACCAGCACCCCATCTCCTGGCACAGCTTCATGGTCAACGCCGGCTACGGGGAGGGCCGCGGCGGCCCCGACCGCCAGCCGGGGAGGTGGTTCGACGAGAACTGGATCCTGTGCGACTATCTCGATCGCACCGGCGACTACGCCTCCCACCAGTACCTGCGGCACCGCGGCATCCCCTTCGAGGTCTACGGCTACAACGAGTATCAGGAGACCATCCACTTCCACGAGGACCAGGCCCTGCCGCTGTTCCGCGACAACGGGATCGCGCGGGACTACAACGATGAGCTGGTGATGAGCTCCCACTACAACCTCACTGTGGAGAGCTGGGCGGCGAAGCAGGACTTCAACGCCTACATCGTGTGCAACAACGCCCCCCGCTGGTCGTCGGTCATCAACTACGACTGGCTTGCCAGTCCGCTGATCGGCCACGCCATCAGCCAGGACAACATCGGAGGCCCGGTCTCGCGCATCGGCTCCGGCACCCGCGGGCGCTACTGCGACTTCTGCAACCGCAAGTTCTTCCACTACCTGGAGACCGAGGGCCTGCTGCCCCAGTTCCGCGAGCAGTACGATCACATCCGCGACTACGTGCAGGACCATCTCGACGACTTCCCGATGCTCGACCCCGATCTGGCCTGGAACGAGATCGAGCACGAGGGCGTGGCGGCCATCTGCGACGACCCGGTCATGGCCCAGTATCAGAAGTTCCTCTACATCTCGCACGCCCACAACCTCATGCGCTACGTCCTCGACGCCAAGGTCCTCGCCGAGCGCCTGGGCATCGAGTTTGACTGCCACGGGAATCAGGCCGGCGGCTTTCTCGGCCACAACCCCTATCCGCTGCTGATCAGCGAGTTCGTGGACCACGCCTGGTTCGAGAGCTCGGGCCTTTCACAGTATGATATCTTCCGCTACGGGTGGCACAACGCCCACGGCGCCATGCGCTTCGTGCTCGGTCTCGCCTCCGCGCCGGGCAAGCCCGTCCTGTGCATGACCAAGCTGCGCAAGGAGGAGCCGGAGCTGCTGGAGCACGAGTACGCGGAGTCCTGCGCGGGTGGCGGCGTGCTGTTCAGCCAGCAGGTCAGCTACTCGGAGCGCCCGGAGCTGCTGGACGTGGTGCGCGAGTTCTGGCAGTTCCGCCACGACCATCGGGCGATCTTCACCCGCGATGGCCGCTCGCGCCACGCCCAGGTCGCCGTCGCCTACTCCGTCCCCACGCAGATGTACGCGGAGTATCGCGGGAACGTGCACGCGCCGCACTTCAACGACCTGTCGGGCATCGGGCGCACCCTCTTCGAGGCGCACATTCCGTTCGACGCGCTCATCTTCCACCACCCCGACATGCGCGCCGACCCCTGGACGCTCGAGGACCTGAGCGACTACCGGCTCATTATCCTGCCCTCCGTCACCTGCATCTCCGATGAGCAGGCCGCGATTCTCGGCCAGTACCTGGATCGCGGGGGGCGGATCGGGCTCGTCGGGGAGTGCTGCGTCCGCGATGAGGACAATCACCCGCGCGAGGCGAGTGTCGTGGAGGCCTGGCGCAACCGCGGTGTCGTCCGGCAGATCCTTGGCGGCGAGCACTTCTTCTTCAACCGCGCCACGGAGAGCGACGCGACTCGCGCGATCGTCGAGGAGGCCACCGCCGACGTCCGCGCGGCGCTTGAGGACGAGACGCTGCTGGATGGCGAGATCCCGCGCCTGCTGTGGGCCACGCCCTGGCTGCACCGGGCGGAGGGCGAGGAGCTGCTGAGCGTGCACTTCGTTAACTATGACGTGGACTTCGAGGCCGCACAGGCGAATCCCACCGATGCCTTCCAGGTCGCCATCCGCCTGCCCGAGGGCATGGCGGAGCCCCAGGAGGCCACCTGGCTGACCGTAGACGACGAGCCTCGGCCCCTGCCGGTCAGCGTCCAGGATGGTATCGTCGAGGTCGAGGTCCCCTCCGTCCGCGTCTACGGGGTGCTGATGCTGGGAGCGGAGGGCGCGGAGCGTACCCTCAGCGATCGGCTGCAGGGCGAGGCCATGCTGATGCGCGCGGCGTTTGCGGCCGGTGAGCGCTTCGCGCAGTACGAGGACCGCGTGGAGCAGATCACCGGGCTGCGCGGGGAGGACGACGCGGCCTTCCGCGCGCGGGCTGAGCAGCTCCTGCGTGACGTCGCCGCGGATGAGGACGAGCGCTACTTCGAGCTCTGGCGCCAGATGGCCGACACCGAGGACGCCACGCTGGCGCTGGACTTCGGCGCTGAGGAGGACGCCGAGCCGTGGCGCGCCCTCGGCCCGGACACCGCCTACTCGCCCGACCCCGGCTACGGCTGGCTGCCGGCGGATGACACCTCCACGCCCACGCCCCAGGAGACGGGCTACGGCATCGCCCACAAGTACGGCCAGGGCCGGCAGGAGATCGTCGCCCACGGCCTCCCCTTCTGGCCGTATGAGTGGAGACCCGACCCGGTCATCCTCCAGCGCGCGCTGTACTGCGGCCGACCTCGCACGCTGCGCATCGACCTCCTCAACGGCGCCTATCAGGCCCGCGTGGTCCGCGGCAACCCCTCCTGGACGAACCGCAACCTGCGCTGCTCGGGCATGGTCCGCGACCGCTCAGGCGTGCGGCTCTTCGACGTCCCCTACTACCCCGGCGGCGCGCAGGTGGGCGAGTTCGTGGCCGAGACCACCGACGGGCACATTGAGCTGACCTTCGGCGGTCCCACCGGCTGGGGCGTCAGCGCGGTGGTCATCCGCCCGGCGGACGCCGTCGAGCGCGCCGACCACTCCCGGGACTGGCGCATCAGCCCCCGCTACCCCAACCCCGAGTGGTGGCCCATCCGGCAGGTGCGCTTCTCGCCAGAGGATGATCTGACCGCGGTCCCGGACGGCTGGGCCGAGGTGCAAAGCGACGCCGCGGGCGTGGTGCATCTGGGCAGCAACGCCGAGGCCGAGACCGGTGACGTGGTCTACGCCGCGACGACCATCGACGCCGACGAGGCCGGAGAGGCCACCCTCAGCATCGGCTCCTCCAGCGCCTGCGTCGCCTACCTCAACGGCCAGCAGATCGCCTACCTGCCGAACGTGAAGGGCCTTCGCGAGGATGAGTGCGTGGTCAGGGCCCCGCTGGGCGCCGGGGCGAATGCGTTGATGCTGAAGCTCGCCCGCCACTGGGAGCGCCACTGGATGTTCTACGCCAATGTGGGGCAGTAAGCCGCGAGAAGAGCTAGGCCAGCGGTGTTGAGCGTGACTCCATCGGGGGCAGTCATTGACGCGTCGCTGCTGCCCCGGCGCACCTGCATGCTCGCAGGGGCGGATGGATTCGACCTATCTACTATTGAGAGTAGTATGCAATGGTGTATACTGGACGAGGTAGCTGCAGGCGTAAGGGAGTGACGCCAGGAGGGGAGACACGATGCGAACGTCCATCTGTCTGCTACTTGCACTGAGCCTCATCCCTGCCACGGCCGAGGAGCTCACCATCACCGGCCGCGTGGTGGGCCCGGACGGCGCGGTGGCCGCTGACGTCTACGTCTACCGCCCGCCTGAGCGGCACCGCCACAGCGAGTACCTGCTGACCACCACCGATCGCGACGGACGCTTCTCGGTAACACTTGACGTGGACCAGGCCCAGACACACTACTTGGTCCTCGCCATGCGTGATCACGCCGTCATCGGCGCTACAAGAGCCACCCCTGGCGAGCCGGCGACCATCACGGTGACGGACGCGCCTCTGCCCGTCTCCGGGACAGTCACCAACGCGCGGGGACAGCCCGTGGAAGGCGCGTCTTTGCGTGCCATCGCCGTCCGCATCGCGACTGATGGTGAGACACACACCTGGAGGCTGCCCCAGGAGACCCACCCGTGGCGCAAGACCGGGGAGGGTGGCGGATACTCCCTCGGCCGCTTCGCGCCGGACATGCAGGTCGGCCTGTGCGCAGGCGGCGAGGGATGGGCCACCTGGTGGGGTTTCCGGCGGAGGCGCCCCGCCACCCCCGGCGAGTCCTTCGACATCACGCTGGAGCCGGAGGCGATCATCCGCGGGCGCGTGCTCTTCCAGGACCAGCCGCTCGTGGGCGTGTCTGTGAGCGCCTACTCCAAGCTGGGCTTCGACAATGCTGTGAGCGACGATGAGGGGCGCTTTATCTTCGATCGCCTCCCGCCCGGCGAGTATGAGGTGAGGACCGGCTACGTCGCGAACGCCACGCTCCCCGAGCCGCTGCAGGTCACGGTCGGCGTGGGGGAGACTCTGCAGGGAGTCGAGGTCACGATGTTCCCCAGGCCCACGATCCGCGGGCGCGTGACCTTCGCCGAGACCGGCGCGCCGGTCGAGGGCGTCGAGGTGGTCTGCGCTCGCCAGTACGAGGGCTGGGCATCGCCGTGGAGGACCGCGGAGACGGGTGCCGAGGGGCGCTATCAGTTCCGGCCACACCCGGGCGAGTGGCAGGTCTTCTGCGAGTACAAGGGCCGCGTCGAGCCAGGCCGCACGCCACTGAAGGTGGGGCCCGCCGAGACCGCCACTGTGGACTTCCGCATCCTGCCGCGCCGCGTCCTGTCGGGCACGGTCCTCGGCCCCGACGGTCGTCCGGTCCCCGGCGCGATCGTCCAGGTGGTCGGCACGTTCTGGCGCTCGGAGCAGGTGGAGACCGACGCCCAGGGCAGCTTCCGGGTTGTCGAGGAGCGCGCCGAGGGCAACTTCAGGTTCTTCATGGTCTACGCTCACACGCCCGATGGCGAGATGGCCGGCGTCGCCTTCACTGAGGAGTTCCGCGAGGGGCTCGTCGTGAATCTCGCGACCTCCGCCTGGCTGCGAATGTCGGCCAGGAACGAGGATGGAGAGCCGGTCGAGGGCATCGAGGTGCTGGCCGCGCTGGCCCCGGATGGTCCGGTGGTGCCTCCGCCCATGCTGCCATCGCGGTTCCGCACTGACGCCGACGGAGCTGCCATGGTTGGACCTCTGCCGCCCGATCAGCCCCTCGCTCTTCGCCGGCCTGACCGGACGTCGCGCATGACGACGGTGGAGGACTGGCCGGGGGGCGAGACGGTGAGCCTGAAGCCCGGCGAGGTGCACGAGCTCCCGCCGCTCGTGGTCAGGCCCGAGGGACGGATCCTCCGCGGTCAGGTGCTTGATCAGGATCAGGAGCCGCTGCCGGGCGCCGTCATCCTCTCGCCCCACGGTGTCGAGGGCCAGGTGAAGACCGCCGCGGATGAGCATGGGGAGTTCGCCCTCCCCGGCCTCCGCAGCCAGGGAGATGTGTTCGTCGTGGCGGCCGCTCCGGACGGCTCACAGGCGTGGGCCATGCGCTGGCAGATGGATCCCCCGCTGCCCGCGATCATCGAGCTCGCGCCGCCCGTCACTGTGCGCGGCGTCGTCCGCCGCGAGGACGGCACTCCTGTGGAGCGGCTCACAGTGTCGGTCCGCTCCCTCGATTCCGTCCAGGACCTCCCCGGACGACTGAACCTGATGGACTATGCCTTCACGAAGGAGGACGGATCGTGGGAGGTTCGCAACCTCATCTGCGGCCCCACCTACCATGCCGGCGCGACCCTGTCCAGCGAACGGCTGCACGGGAGCTCCGGCAGCTTCCTCCTGTCGCCTGGCGAGACGCCGCACATCGAGATAACGCTCCACCCACCTGGATGGAGGCCTGACGAGCGGGAGTGAATCACCATGCGAGCGCTGATGACTGTCCTGCTGACGGTCACCGTCACAGCCGCATCCGCCGAGGAGGTCACCATCACCGGTCGCGTGGTCGGCCCGGACGGGGAGGGCATCGCCGGGGCCCGCGTCGCGACCGGCGCCATGCCGACCCCGGACGAGTTCGCCTGGCTGGAGGCCACCACGGACGCGGCCGGGCGCTTCCGGCTCACCGGCCCGATCACCGAGGAGCGTCGCGGCCACTACGTGGCGTGCGTCGCCCAGGGCTACGCTGTTGCCGGCGGGTGGTTCCCCGCAGGCGAGGAGATAAAGCTGCGGCTCTCAGACGACCCGGTGGAGGTCAGCGGCACGGTCTTCGGCCGCGATGGCGACCCGCTGGCGGGCGCGCAGGTACGGCTCGTCATGACGCAACCCCATCCGCCGCCGCCCGACTGGGAGGAGATGGCTCCCCGCGAGTGGGCCGACTGGACAACCGAGAACGCCGTCATCCTGACACGGTGGAGCGCTGCGCCGATGGCGACGAGCGACGAGGATGGCCGCTTCTCGCTCGGTGGCGTGCCTGCCGGCAGCAAGGCGTCGCTCCAGGCCACCGCGGACGGCTATGTTATGAGCGGGACCGAGTGGCTGCCGGATGGCGGCGACGCGGAGATCGCCCTCCGACGAGCCGGGAGCATAGCCGGCCGCGTGACCTTCCGCGGCGAGCCGATCGCCGGCGCGACTGTTCGCGCCGGACCGCGGGGTCTCAATTACTATGGGTATACGGCTGAGACCGATGCGACCGGCCGCTACAGAATCACCGGCCTCCCCGCCGGGACCTGGCTCGTGAGCGTCAAGCCTGGCCGGGACTGGTGCGAGGGGGTGCTGGAGGGCGTGGAGGTGGTCGCCGGGGAGGTGACCGAGGGCGCCGACGTGACCCTGAGCCAGGGCGCGGTCGTCGAAGGCAGCGTGACCTGGGCGGACACCGGCGAGCCGGTACCTGAGGCCCGCATCTCGATAATTACCCGGGAGGGCCTCGACCGCGTCAATCGGGCCCACACTGACGAGGCTGGCCATTACGCTCTGCGGGTCCCGCCCGGTGCTTACCGCGTGCACTGCTCGGCAGGCCGCCAGGGCTGGGGGCCTGAGGACAGGTTGCCGGAGATCGAACTGAAAACGGTGGGCGAGAGCATCACGGCGGATCTGTCCCTTCTGCGCCAGCCGATCATCGCCCTCACGGTGACCAGCCCCGACGGCACCCCGGCGGCGGGGGTGGAGGTGCTGTGGTACGATGGGGGCGGGATCCCGGGGGAACCGCGGGCCCCGGAACGCGGACAGACCGACGCGAACGGCCGCATCACCATCGAGCCGTCTGCGCGCACCCGCAGCGGTGATGGCCCGTGGCACCCCAGAGTCTGCGTTCTCGCGCGGGACGTCGAGGCCGGCCGCGCGGGCTTCCGGATGATCGAGGCCGGTGGGGACTACGAGATACCTCTGGTGGAGGGCGGGTGGCTCGTGGCCTCGGTCCGGGATAGTGATGGGGCGCCGGTCGCCGATGCCGGGTTCACGCTCCATCCGGCGGACGACATCGACTGGCAACTGCCTCTGCAGGTGCGCACCGGCCAGGACGGCAGCGTCCGCATCGGCCCGCTCCCGGGCGGAATGCGCGTCTCAGTGCGGCCGGTACATGAGACCTCGTCGATCATGGCTGAGAGTCCCCGGGAGCGTTCCGCGCCCATCGAGGTCATCGCCGGGGAGACGGTGGAGCTGCCGGCAATCCCCGTGTTCCGAGGAGGGCTCTCGCTTCGCGGAACGGTCGTGGACGCCGCTGGCAGGCCCGTGGAGGGCGCCAGAGTGCTCTGTGATGACGCCATCGACCATGAGCCGGCCCAGGCCACCACCGACGCCCAGGGCCGGTTCGAGCTCACCGGCCTGAGGGCGAACCGAGAGTCAGTGACCGTCGTGGCCGCCGACGCCCAGGGCACAACGGCGTACGCCCAAGTGTGTGACCCGAAGATCGCCCACCAGCCGACCTTCGAGCTTGCCGAGCCGGCCACCGTGCACGGCGTGCTCCTGACTGCCGAGAAGCATGAGCCGGTCGCAGGCGGGACGCTTGAGATCTGGACGAGCGGCTCCGTGGAGGAGCTTCCCGGCGACCTGACCATGAGCACCGAGGTGACCACGGGGGCGAACGGTGAGTGGCGGGTCGAGGGGCTGGTGCCCGGCGTGGAATACCGAGCGACCTTTCGGAAGCCTGCGGGCCGCTCGGTCACCATCCACAACTTCTTCGTGCACGGCGACGCGGGCCCCATTCGCCTGACGGTCTCCACATTCTATCTGCAATGAGGAGCAGCGACGATGAAGCGCACCTGGCTCTGTCTCGCCCTTGCACTGCTTGGCGCTGCCGCGGTTGCGCTGGCCGAGGAGGTCACTATCACCGGCCGCGTGGTGGGGCCGGACGGGGAAGGCATCGCCGGGGCGGTTGTGGGCGTCCGGCACCCGGACGTTGATGTGCCTCCGCCGCGGTGGCTCGAGGCCCGCACCGGCCGCGACGGCCGCTTCAGCATCACCTTCGAGACCGAGAGCCCCCGCGAGCTGTGCCAGGTCGCGGTCGCCGCCGAGAACTACGCCTCCGACGGCCTCCCCGCCGCGCCCGGCGAGCCGTGCGAGGTGCGGCTCACCGACGCCGTCGGCGCCATCACCGGCCGGGTCGTGGACGCCGAGGGGGAGCCGGTCGCCGGTGCCGAGGTCCGCGCGACCACCTTGTACGATCCCGAGGACGAGACGCGCCCTCGAGCGTACTTCGGCGACTGGGATCGCGGCCCGCGTGACGTCAGCGACGAGAACGGGGCCTTCGAGCTCACCGGCATTGCGGCCCGCGGCGATGTGCTGGTCATGGCCGTCGGGCCCGACGGCGAGACCGGCTGCAGTATCGTCTGCGACCCCGACCAGCCCTTCCAGCCGACATTCTACCTGGAGCCGCTCGGGATGCTCGAAGGGCGGCTGCTGGATGAGGATGGAGAGCCGGCTGCGGGAGTGACGATACACCTATTCCCGGAGCGTGCAGTGGGACTCTGGGGAGCTATCCAACGACCGCCACCAGTTACCCTGTCGGATCGCGCGACCGCCGACGAGGAGGGACGCTTCCGCTTCCAGAAGCTTCTTCCAGGGTTGGAGTACAGCCTCTATGCCAGCGAGGCTGTGCGCGGTCTCGTCGTCCGCCACAGATTCATCGCTGCCCCCGGCGAGCAGTCGGTCGAACTGAGCCTCGCTGACGAGCGATGAGCTGGAGGCCATGCGCCGCTGAGCGGCGAAACGTGGCGCCCAGTGTGAGCGACCTCATGAGGTGAGACCGTGATTCTCGACGACTTTCGGCTGGATGATCGCGTGGCGCTGGTGACCGGCGGCGGCAGGGGCATCGGCAGATCGCTGGCGATGGGCCTGGCGGAGGCCGGCGCGGACATCGCCCTCACCGCCCGCAGCGAGGATGAGCTGCTGCAGGCCGTCGATGAGATCGTGACGCAGACGGGGCGGCGGGCGGTGCAGTTCCCGGCGGACCTCTCACAGATCGACCAGATCCAGCCCGTCGTCGATGCGGTGCTCGAGGAGTTCGGGCACATCGACATCCTGGTCAACAACGCGGGGACGATCAATCGCGCCCCCGCGCTGGAGTACACCCCGCAGATGTGGGACGACGTCATGCGCATCAACATCCGCGGCGCGTTCTTCGTGGCGCAGGCGGTGGGCCGGCACATGGTGGACCGCGGTGCGGGGAAGATCATCAACATCGCCAGCCTGCTCTCACGCATCGGGGTGCCCTTCATCCCCGCCTACACGGCCTCCAAGGGCGGCATCGCCCAGCTCACCAGGTCCCTGGCCGTCGAGTGGGCGCAGCACGGCATCAACGTCAACGCCATCGCCCCCGGCTACTTCCGCACCGCCAACACCCGCGCGCTGCAGGAGGACCCTGAGCGCAACCGCATCATCATCGAGCGCGTGCCCTTCGGCCGCTGGGGCGAGGTGCAGGAGCTGCAAGGCGCCTGCGTGTGGCTGGCCTCCGACGCCTCCAGCTTCGTCACCGGCCAGGTCATCTACGTGGACGGCGGGTGGACGGCCACATGAGCTCCAGCGCGCTGGAGATCAACGTCCTCTACCTGTCCGGCAGTCCCAGGCGCGACAGCAACACCGACCGGCTGCTGGAGATCGTGCGCTCTGTCGCGCCGGGCGAGATCATCAAGCTGGTGGACCACACGATCGAGCCCTGTCGCTGCTGCTGGACCTGTCGGGAGCAAGACTGCTGCGTGATCGATGACGACTTCACGGGGGTCATCTGGCCGAAGATGGCCGCCTGCGACGCCCTGGTCATCGGCTGCCCGGTCTACTTCAACAACGTGCCCTCGCAGACCAAGGCGCTCATCGACAGAACGTGGGCCTACAGGGGAGAGCTGCGCAACATCATCGGCGGCGCGGTCGTGGTCGGTCGCAGGTATGGCGCGGAGAGCGCCATCACGGCGCTGCACGCGTTCTACCTCAAGCATGAGATGATCCCGGCCAATCGCGGCGTGTGCGGGATGGCCTTCGAGGCCGGCGAGATCGAGGAGGATGCCGAGGCCCTCGACGCCGCGCGCCGCCTGGGCGAGCGCATCCTGGAGCTGGGGCGGCTGCTGGGTCGCTGAGACGAGCGGCTGTGATCCTGTCCGGCACGGAGGGCTGGAATCCTGCACATCCTGTTGCCATGGCGGGGTCGTGACCGCTCCCGCGGCACACCTGTGGCGGAAGAGGCGCCCCTTAACTGTCCGCGGCTCGCAGCGGGTCTCCTGTCTCCCGCCGCCACTCGTCCAGGCATGCCCTGAGCTTACCGATAAGCTCCTGATGCTCCGGCGTGTGAATCTCATTGCGCATCTCGCTGGGGTCCTCCTGCAGGTCGTAGAGCTCGTCGCGGTCCTCCAGGTAGTGGTTGTACTTCCACCGCCGCGTGCGGACCGTGCGGATGGGATTCGACCACCGCTGCTTGGAGTGATACTGCGCGAAGATCCGATCGCGCCAGGGAGCGCTGGCGTCCTCGGCGATGGCGCGCAGGTTCCGCCCCGGCGGCTCCGCCGGCCAGTCGATGCCCGCCGCGGCGGCGAAGGTCGGCGCCAGGTCTACGAGGCCGGCCAGTGTATCACGTGTCTCGCCGGCGCCCGCTCCGTCCGGCCAGCGCACCACCAGCGGCACCCTCAGGAGCTCCTCGTACATGAACGGGCCTTTGAAGGGCATCCCGTGGCCGCCGGCCATGTCCCCGTGATCGGAGGTGTAGGCCACCAGCGTGTTGCCATCCTGTCCCGAGCTTTCCAGCGCGTCCAGGATCGCGCCGAGGTGCCCGTCCACGCGCTCAATGAGGTCGTAGTACCAACTGATGTAGCGCAGCCAGTCCTCCTCCTCGAATCCGTGGACGGCCACGCCCTGGTCGTGCTGCAGGAAGCGGAGCTGCGGCGGGGGCTTGGCGTGGAGGTCGTCGCCGAAGCTGTCCGGCAGCGACAGGCCGGGCCGGACGGGGTGCTCCGGCGGCATGGAGTAGACGTCGTGCGGGTTGACGAACGACACCACCAGCAGCCATGGCTCGGGCGGTGGCGACGCCAGCCACCCGGCCGCACGCTCCGCCAGCTCCTCGCCCCGCGCCCGTATGCGACCGGGGAAGCCGAAGTCGTCCAGGACGCCGCCCTCGTTCCCCAGGTGCCACTTGCCCATGTACTGCGTCTCGTAGCTCGCCTCGCGGAACACGTTGCCCAGCGTGGGCACCTGGGGAGACAGCGGACGGCCCCCCACCGCGCCGATGTTGGTGACGACCCCGACCTCCTGCGGATAGCGGCCGGTCATGATGCTCGCCCGCGAGGCCGAGCACTGCGGCGTGGTGCAGTAGCAGCGCTCGAAGGTCACCCCCCGCTCCATCAGCCGCTGCCGATGCGGTAGGCTCAGCAGGGGACTACGCGACAGCGACTGCTCCTGGTCGGAGAATACGAGCAGGATGTTGGGAGGGCTCATGGGGTCCTCCTCAAGGCTGTTGGCATGTGGAGGGAAAGGCCTTTGGGAGGGTCAGCGCACCTGCACGCTCGCCGCCGCCTCCACGTCCTCGAACAGCCGGAGCGCATTTGCGCTCACGATCTTCGCCACCTGCTCCTCGGAGTACGCGCGCATCAGCAGGCCGACGGTGAAGTAGGGCCAGCAGACCCACGAGAGGCTCCCATCTCGCCCCTCGTCGTTGCCTCCGCCAAGCGTCCCCGGCAGCCAGAAGGACCACCAGTGGCGGCGCATCTTCGGGAGCGGCAGCAGCTCCGGCTCGGCCGGTGGCGGCACCGCGTAGCCGTTGTCGGTGCCGATGCCCACGTGGTCGATCCCCGCCACGTCCACGGCGTGCTCCACGTGGTTCAGCAGGTCAGCGATCGTCCCGCCGCCCTCGCGCAGAAAGCCGGAGACGCAGGTGACCCCGACGAACCCGCCACCCTCGGCGATGGCCCGCAGCTCCCGGTCGGTCTTCCCCCGGGGATGATCGCGGACGGCGCGGCAGACCGTGTGCGAGGCGGCGATCGGTGCGCTCGATGCCGCCGCCGCGTCGAGCGTCGTCCGCGTCCCGGTGTGCGGCGTGTCGATGACGATGCCCAGCTCATTCATGCGCTCGACGACGGCGTGCCCGAAGGCGGACAGCCCCCCGTTGGCCTCCTCCATGCAGCCGTCGCCGACCCAGTTGCGCCGGTTGTAGGTCAGGTGCATGATGCGAAAGCCCACCCGGTGGAACCACTCCAGCCAGCGGAGCTGCTCGTAGCCGTCAGCGAACCCGGCGTCGGCCGGCGGGTTGTTCGCCGAGAAGATCATGGCCCGCCGGCCCTCGGCGAAGGCCTGGCGGGCCCGGCTGGCGTGCACGGCCTTCGTCCATCGCTCGGGCAGCGCGTCACAGACCTGCTGGAAGCGCGCCAGGCCTCGCAGCGCGTAGTTCAGGCCCGGCCCCGGGCCGGCGTTGATGACCGTGCAGTTCACCCCCGACGCCTCGAAGATGGCCTCGTGCAATCGCGCGCAGTCGTCGTCCAGCGCCACGTCCGCGGCATTGATGTCCAGCCGGAGCTGGTGGACCTGCGAGGCGTCCCAGCCCGCCTCGATGGCAGCGTTCAGCCGGCGGATGCCAGCGGCTGAGGGGATGGTCCACGGCAGCGTGAAGCTGTCGCACACCAGCAGCTCCCGGTGCAGCTCCATCCCACGCTGGACGTCGGCGTCTGAGGCGCCCAGGTGCCGCCTGGCGCGCTCGTGACAGCCCTGGATATGCTCCCGGAGACGTCGCTCGTGCTCGGTCATGGCCTCCCACTCCGTATCCATGTTGTGAGCGGCTGGATGCGCAGCACCGGCCCCTCCTCGGTCTCACCCACCGGGTAGTAGTGGAAGCGCGTCGTCTCGCCGCCGGACTCTGAAGTCCGGCGACACGACAGCACCTCCCGCCGCCCGCACGACCGCGGCAGGAGGCGCCGGATGGACCCCCAGCCAGCACTATGGCTTTGGCGGCAGTGGGCGCACCGGACGGATCGGGCGTACCGGCCTCATGGGCACTCCGCGGATCCGGTACTCCTCCAGCAGCTTCGTGTTCGTGCGCTCGGGGTTGGTCTCGGTCTGTCGCACGACGCCCACCAGGTGCGCGGTCCAGACCTTCAGATCGTTCGTCTCGGCGCCGAGAGTCATTCTGACCTCCAGGCGCGCTGCGTCCGTGAAGCGCCCCGCGGGCACCGTGACCGTGTCGAAGCCCGCAAGCTTACAGCGCAGGGACGCCGGCTCGTCCGGCGAGCCGTCACTGTGGTGCGCCGTCGCGCTGACTACCCACTCGTAGCCCACCGGCATCAGCGCGCCGAGCCGCATGGGCGGGTCGAACTTGACGGTGTCGGCACCATGCTGCTGATTGTACATTACGAAGCCCTCGCGCGTAGAGGCGCGGATCTCCTCCCACCCCAGAACTCCATCCTTCGTCGCTGAGAGGACCACCGCGGGCTCCCCGTCGTACATGATCGAGCGCTCCACACGCTCACGCCACGTCGCTCGCCACGTGCCGTCCGTCCCCCGGTGCCGATACTGGTACTGCCAGGCGTTGCCGACGCCGAACGGGAAGTGGTTGTAGGTCCAGATGGCGTCGGTCAGCTCCAGCTTCACCTTCACCCCGCCGGCCGCCGGCACAGTCACGTCGCTGATGGCGCCGCGCAGGTCGCCGGCGATGGTCTTCCAGGCGGTGACGCGGTAGTCGCCGGCGGCCACTCCGGCCGCCTCCCACACGCCGTCACCATTAGTCCGGCCGCTGGGGCCAGCGGGCTCGATGTTCACGACTGCGCCGGGGACCGGCGCCCCGCTGTCGATCACCTTCACCCCCACGTCCCCCGCCCACCCGGTGTAGCACAGCCCCCCGACCAGCAGGATCACAACACACCGTCGCACTGCAGCCGTCATCATCTCCACCACCTGTTGGTTGACTGATGCGCCGTGTGCGCTGCACGGACGGCCGGCGTCGTGCCGGACCGGCCCACGCTCACCTGTCTTGCGCCTGCCGGGGACCAGATGTTACAGCCCCGGCGAACGGGCGGGCCCCAGCTCCCGCGAGGTTCCACCCCGCCCCGGCATCTGGGACGCGGGCGTCCTCGCCCGCGTCGAAGGCCCGGTCAGTTGGCCGTCCCCGACGTTCGCATGGTCTCTCACGGCCGCCCTGCGCGGGCGCGGGAAGCGCGCTATTCGTCCTCTACTCCCACCTCCCCCTCCGGGCTCAGCGTCCATATCGCGCGCCTGCAACTGGCCGTCCGCGTAGGTCGGGCTTCCAGCCCGACGGCGTTGCAGGCGTGACGCGAACGGGAACGTCAGCGGCCCGCGGTGCCGGCTATGAAGAGACGCGCTCCCAACGGGAGACATCGCCGCTCTCGTCTGGACGGCGCACGTTCACCTGCGCCGCCGTAACGGCATTGTCGGGCAGGATGCCCGACCTACGCGGGGCGTGGCGGGCCGCGCTATTCGTCCTCTACTCCCACCTCCCCCTCCGGGCTCAGCGTCCATATCGGCTTCCTGCGGAACTCGTTGTGGAACTTCCTGTCCGGCTCGCCGGCGCGGCCGTCGCTCATCATGCACGCGCGAATGCACCCCCGCGCACCGCACACGGCGTAGTAGCCCACCCCATGCAGCATGGTGTAGGCGTAGTCGATGACGTGTCCGGACGGGAACTCCTCGGTCTTGCGCCAGGGGGCACCGCCGATGGAGTGTGTCAGCTTGTAGGCCTCCTCCTCGCTGCACTCCTGCTCGCTCACGTCCATGCGCAGCCCCGGGCAGTCCATGGCGAGGAAGGGGGACGCCTCCTTGTTCAGCCCGTGGTGCGTCAGGCAGCACTTGCCCATGTCCATGTCGGCCCAGCGGTAGGTGGTGTCCTCAATCTGAATCTCGACGGTCTTGCCCTCGCTGATGTGTGGAATGCAGTGCCCGGGGCACTCCTCCACGCAGTCCATGCACAGGTTGCAGATACAGTTCGGCTCCACCAGCGGATCCGGCTCAAGCTCGGCGTCGGTGAGGATCATGCACAGGCGCTGCCGGGGGCCGAACTCGGGCGTGAGCAGGACCTTCGCCCAGCCGATCTCCCCCAGCCCGGCGGCAACGGCCGCGATGCGCATCTGCGGATAGATGTCGGGCCCGGGCTGACCATCGCGCAGCGGCGCCCTGTGCGGCTGCGACTCCGGCACGCCGGGGTAGACCGGCACGGCCTCGAAGGCGTGGTCCTCGATGAAGCAGGCCGTCTCGTACTGGGCCTTGGGCATGAACCACGTGTTCAGCCGATTGTAGCCGTAGACGGTGTAGTTGCTCCAGTGCGTCCCCTCCTCGATGCCGCGGTAGGTCCCACGCGGGATGCGCCGCCCGATGACGATGACCGAGCGCGCCTCCGGGAAGATGCAGCGCGGGTCCATCTGCGCCGGCGCGCCCTCGAAGCGCTCCACGTTCGCGATCCCGCACAGGTCTGCGCCGGCGGCCTTCGCGAAGTCCTTGACCTGCTGCGCGGTCAGCCTCATGGCCGCTCCCCCTCATCACTGGCGCGGAAGTCCTCTGCGTCGGTGCATCCGGTCCCGGCGGACGGGCCGATCTCGGCCGTCACCTGTATCGGCTCGCCGGCCACGTCCAGCGCCCACGGCTCCCGGATGCGGAAGCGGTGGGCGAACTCGGTCTCCAGGACCCCGGCGTCCTCCAGCGCCTGCATGCAGGTCCGCATGCAGATGGCCCCCAGCCGATCGGGCGCGCCGGAGGCGTGGTAGCGGTTCGGTTGTGCCCCGTTCTGGCATTGCCGGCACTTGTCATAGTCGATGCTCGCCACCGTGAAGTCGCGACCGCCGATGGTCATGATCTCCTCGTTGTCGCTGTCGATGGCCTCCAGCGGGCAGACCTGCACGCAGCGGAAGCACATGGGGCACAGGCCGGCCTCAAGCATGGGGTCGCCCTCAAGCGGCGCGTCGGTGAGGATCATCTGGAAGCGCTGGCGATGGCCGAACTGCGGGGTCAGCGCGATGCGCATGTAGCTCATCTCGGCCAGCCCGGCGGCCACGGCCATCTTCTGCATGTTCGGGTAGACATTGGGCGCCGGCGCGCCCTCGCGCACCGGGATGCCCTGGGGGTAGGCCTCGGTGGGGAAGGGGAACAGCGGCACGGCCTCCCAGCCGCGGTCCTCCAGCCACTCCACCACCTCAAAGGTGCTCAGGGCCACGAACTGCGTGTCCAGCCAGGAGTAGCCGAACTGCTGGTAGAGCCCCAGGTTGGTGCCCTCCTCGAGGCCCCGGAGGGTCCCGCGGGTGATGCGCCGGCCGATGACCACCGCGGCGGTCATCTCCGGGAAGATCGACAGCGGATTCTCCTCGGGCGGCAGGTCCTCGAAGCGCTCTGCGGGCGCCACGCCGACGAGGTCGGCGCCGTGCTCGCGCGCGAACTGCTTCATCTGCTCCGTCAGGTCAGGCATAGGACTATCGCTCCTGTGCATCAGTAGTCGCACCAGCGCGGTGAAGGTTTATCGTGGGATGAGTGGGACCTTCCTGCGATGCCTTTCCGTGGCCCGGACACTCCTGTCCGGGCGCCGTTCCTGCAGGCAATCGCTCCCCCTCGCCCTCCGCCTCGTCCAGCGCCGCCAGCCACTCGCGCACCTGCTCTTCCTCCGGCACGCCGAGCCCCTCCAGCGCCTGCTCCTCGCAGACGAATGACCGGCGCGTGCGTCGCATGGGCGTTCCCCTCCACTGCGGTTCCCACGTAGGCTGGCAGCCTCCTTCCCTGGTTGGGGGAGGGCGGCCTTCGTGGCTGCAGAGGGATTGCGCGCCTCGTGGCGAAGGCGAGCGCGGCAATGAGGACCGCGATGGGCCGACCCCGGCCGCTCCTCGGAGCGGCCTCGTGCGGCCCCTCCATGAACGGCAACACCGCCCGATTCGGAGGTCAACCAATGCCCGACCGCCGACCGAACCTCCTCTTCGTCTTCGCCGATCAGATGCGCGCCCAGGCCTGCGGATTCATGGGCAACGAGCAGGTCCGCACCCGGACCATGGACCGCATGGCCCACCAGGGCGTGGTGTTCGAGAATGCGGTCTCGACCTGCCCGGTCTGCACGCCCCACCGGGCGTCCATGCTCACCGGCCGCTACCCGCTGGCCTGCCGCACGGCCATGAACGACGTTCGCCTCCCGGTGGAGGAGCTGACCATCGCCGAGGTGCTGCGCGATGAGGGCTACGAGACCGGCTACGTCGGCAAGTGGCACCTCGACGGCCAGTATCGCGGCGGCTTCACCCCGCCCGGCGAGCGCCGCCAGGGCTTCGACTTCTGGGCCGCGGCCGACTGCACCCACGCCTACATGAACAGCTTCTACTACCGCGATGACCCGGAGCCGATCTGGATCGAGGGCTATGACGCCGACCACCACACCGACCTGGCGATCGAGTACATCCGGGAGCACTCCTCCGACGAGTTCTGCCTGTTCGTGTCCTGGGCTCCGCCCCACAACCCCTACTGGGAGATGCCCGACGAGTACAAGATCTACGACCCTGCGGAGATCGAGCTTCGGCCCAACACCGTGGAGGCCGCGCGCGAGGACATCGCGGGCTACTACTCCCACATCACGGCGCTGGACCGGAACCTGGGGCGGCTGCTGGACGCGCTGGAGGAGCAGGGCATCGCGGAGGACACCATCGTGGTCTTCACCTCAGACCACGGGGACATGCTCGGGGCCCAGGGGCTGTATCGCAAGCAGAAGCCCTGGGAGGAGTCGCTTATGGTGCCCTTCGTGATGCAGTGGCCGGGGACGATCCCGGCAGGCCGCCGCACCGACACGCTCATCAACGCCCCTGACGTGATGCCCACGCTGCTGTCGCTGATGGGTGTGGCCATCCCCGAGACCGTCCAGGGCTATGACCTCTCGGGCGCGGCGACCAACGCCGGCGGCATCGAGCCCACGTCCGCCTACATCGCCAACCCCATGCCCTTCTCCGGCGATATGCACGAGGGCGGTGAGTGGCGGGGGGTGCGAACCAAGACCCACACCTACGTCGAGACCTTGGAGGGCCCGTGGCTGCTCCACGACAACGCGCGCGACCCCTTCCAGCAGACGAACCTGGTTGGCGACCCGGCCGCGGCTGATACCCTCGAGGAGCTGCGGGCGGAGCTGGCGGCGTGGATGAAGGAGATCGGCGACGACGGCGCGCCCAAGGAGGTCTGGGTGGAGCGCTTCGGCTATCCACTTGACGAGCGCGGCGTGGTGCCGCACCACAATGAGGTCGGCCTCCACGACCCCGACAACGAGCGGGAGCAGCAATAGCCGGACGACGCGCGCGGCGCCGGCACACGCGCGGCCGTTGTCGCCATCCGAGCTGAGGGGTATAATGGACGCGGAAGGGAGCGTGGTTGCCTTGGCTGATACAGATGAGGACACGCGAACGGAGAGCCCGAGAGTCGATGAGCGCGAGCTCTCGCCGCAGAATCGCCGGCTCCTGAAGTGGCTGGAGGACTACATGGCCACGCCTCAAACTGAGGAGGACCGCGAGTGGGGCCGCCAGTTCAGGAAGTTCCTGGAGGAGCATCGACTGGACTTGCGGCGGGGCGAGCCGCAGTGAGAACCGTCTACGTGCTGGACTCGAACACGGTCTCGTACATCATTGAGCGGGACGCGGCCGTGGCAGCCCGGATGGCTGAGGCTGTGGCGGAGAGGGCGCTGCTTTATCTCTGTCCGGTGGTGTACTTCGAGGTGAGTCGCGGCTTCCTGCACAGGCAGAACCGGCCGAAGGAACGAGCGTTCCGCGCGCTCATGCAGCAGATGCAGTGGGCGGAGATGGACCGTGCGGACTGGAACGTTGCAGCTCACATGTGGGCGGACTGCGCAGGGCGCGGTGCGATACCTTCAGATGCCGACGTGCTTATCGCCGCCTTCGCTCTCAACCGTGGCGCCAGTGTGGTCACAAGCAACGTGAAGCACTTCGACGCGCTCCCCGTTCCCCTGGAGGATTGGCGCGAGTAGCGCCATGGCGACACGATTCGCCCCCGCTGCGCCTCCCGTAGCACTCAGCGGGCCGCACCGGTCAGCAGTTCACGATTCGGCCTCGGCCTTCTGCTTGGCCTCCTCGATGAGCCGGTCCATGCACGCTTCCTCCTGGTTCTGCACCTGAGTCTTAAGCTCGCTCGGGGTCATCGCCAGTCCCGTCTCGTAGCTCTCGTTCAACTCCTGGTCCAGGATGTAGTGCAGTTGCTCATAGGTCCAGCCCCACTCGGGAGTGAGCACGAGGGTTTCCATCTCCTCTGTGTCTGCTTCCTCGTCGGTCAGGGCGGCTGGCACTGAGAACTCGCTCTCGCCGTTCACGGCCATCCCCTGCATGCAGTTGAACTGCATCTCGCCGAAGCGTTCGCCCCACTCGGCCTCGGCGGTGTCGCGGAAGACCACGCGAATGCGGTCGGGATCGATGGTGCCGAAAGCCTTCCCCATGCAATAGGAGTAGACGTGACAGGGATCGCCGCCGAGCAGGAAGATCTCGATCTCCACCTTCGCGTCCTCGGAGCCGAGTGGTTCCTCGGGCACAGACCACTCAAGGTTCTCCTCCGGAGCTCCCTTGGTGATTCCGTACACGATCTGCTTGAGG
The DNA here is from genome assembly GCA_034722055.1 of Armatimonadota bacterium. Classification (GTDB taxonomy): domain Bacteria; phylum Armatimonadota; class Zipacnadia; order Zipacnadales; family UBA5352; genus JAYENL01. The sequence continues at coordinate 3,185 of JAYENL010000259.1, read as the reverse complement.
GTACGCTCCCCTCTCGCGATCGCTGAGATGCTCGACCAGTTGACTGCAACCGCCACCAGCAGCAGAATCACCACAATTGCCGCCAATCGTTTACCCGTGCTGCCGCCTGCCGTCTTCTGGTTCTCCATGGCGTATCACCGCGTACACTTCAACACTGCGGACACGGCCGCCCTGGCTTCGCCCTCCGCGTCGAGCCCGCTGGGTACGTGTCCGGCAGCGACGTCAGGCATTAAGCCCTCCGGCGGCTGCCTGACATTAAGAGATTTCGCCGACCCGAACGCAATCCCCTTCATCGTGCGACCGTCATCGCAGCCCCGCCGCTGGTGCTAACGCGGGCCGGCTCACGCTGGGGGAGGACCATCGCCCTCGCCCGCCGAAGGGTACCGCAACATGGTTGCCCCTGTGGTTTGCACCGCGCCGAAGGGAGTGTTTGCTGTGTCATCGAGATCGGTCGCGGCAGCGATCCTGACAATCGTGGTCCTGGCCTGGGCGCCAACGAGTGCAGGCGCCGGGGAGAGCCAGGGGCTGCCCTTCGAGGTCGGGGCCTGCGCTTTCACCAGCCAGGCTCCCGAGATCGACGGCAGCCTCGATGACGCCTGCTGGTCACAGGCCCTGCCGCTGGCGCCCTTCCAGAAGCTGACGCGGGGCACGCCGGCGGAGCATCAGTCCACCGGCTACCTGCTCTGGGACCGCAGCCGGCTCTACATCGGCGTGCAGTGCCAGGAGCCGGAGATGGAGCGCATCAGGGCCACGGTCACGCAGCGTGACGGGCCCGTCTACAGTGATGACTGCATCGAGATCTTCCTGGTGCCACCCCACGCGCCGCTGCTGGCCAGATTCCCGGAGCACCGGCGGTACTTCCACCTGATCGCGAACAGCATGGGGACGCGCTATGACGAGATCGGGCTGGAGGCCCCGAGGACCTTCGACGGCCAGTGGCGGGCAGCGGCCGCTCGCGGTGAAAGCGCCTGGTCGCTGGAGGTGGCGGTGCCCTTCGCCGACTTCGGCGTCACCGTCAGCGACGGCGATGTGTGGCGCGGCAACATCAGCCGGGCGCGGTGGGTGGAGAAGGAGTACTCCACCTGGGCACCGCTGCAGCGCACCTTCCATGACCGCCAGCACTTCGGCCAGATCGTCTTCACCCGCGACGTCCGGGCCACCGCCCGGCGCATCGATGAGCTGGAGTTCGCCGCGCTCAACAACGGCCTCCTCGTGCCGCGGATGCGGAGCCTGGCGGAGCTGATCCGGCGCATCGGGGACGAGGCCCTGGAGCTGCCTGAGGACCCTCGATCCGCGATGCTCCGGGAGGTGGGGCGGATCGCGGGCCGTCTGCGCAACCTCCAGTTCGGCCTCCGCAGGCTCGGCCCCGACAACTTCCGCGACGAGTGGCGGACCTTCGACGGCCGGCTGACGCGCCTCGAGCGCGATACCCGGGACCTCCGCGACGAGGTCGCCATGCTGGCCGCGACTGGCGGGGGCAGGGAGCCGTGGGAGGTCTTCATCACCGAGGCCATCACCAACCGGCGACTGCTCAGCAACCGCTGGCCGGAGGGCGTGCCCACCCGCCGGCGGATCGAGCTCACGGCATGTCCGGGGGAGTACGAGTCGGCGACCTTCTTGGTCTACGCCATCCGCGAGCTGGAGGACGTGACCCTGAGCATCAGCGAGCTGCGCTCGGGCGACCAGCGCCTGGAGCCCTCTTGCATCGACCCCTACGTGGTCAAGTGCTGGTACCAGGCGGGGCACGGGATCGGCGACCTCGGCCGTCGGCTGTTGACCCCGGAGCTGCTGCTCAAGGATGACAGCCTGGTGCGCGTCGATCACGAGGAGCAGCGCAACTACGTCCGCGCCCAGCCCGGTTCGGAGCGCTATCTGGATGTGTCCCGCTCGGACAGCTCGAATCTGGCGGACCTTCAGCCCCGCGACGCCGACGAGCTTCTGCCCGTTGACATCCCTGCCCGGAGTCTCAAGCAGTTCTGGCTGACCGCGCATATCCCCGAGGACGCCGCCGCCGGCAACTACGCGGGCACTGTCAGCATCTCAGCAGCCGGGGGACTCTCTGAGGAGCTGCCGATCCGCATCCGCGTGCTGCCTTTCGCCCTCTCGGAGCCGGCGCTGGAGTACTCCATCTACTACCGCGGCAAGCTCAGCGAGGACGGCCAGGGCAGCATCACGTCTGAGCGCAAGTCGCCGGAGCAGTTCGCGGCGGAGATGCGCGACATGGTCGCTCACGGCGTGGTGAACCCCACCATCTACCAGTCCTTCGACGAGCGGCTGCTGGATCAGGTCTTCGATCTGCGGGAGGCCGCCGGCATGCGCGGCAAGCCCGTCATGACGCTGGGCGTCTCCACCGGTGCGCCGCAGACCGAGGAGGCGCTCGCGCAGCTCAAGGAGCGGGTCCAGCGATGGCTGGACTTCGTGCGGGCCCGCGGCTATGAGGAGCTCTACGTCTACGGGATCGACGAGGCCAGCGGCGAGCGCCTTCGCGCCGAGCGGGCGGCCTTCCAGGCCGTGCACGAGGTGGGCGCGAAGGTCTTCGTGGCCTGCTATCGCGGCTACTTCGACGTGGTCGGTGACCTGCTGGACATGCCGGTGTGGTCCGGGCAGCCGGACCCCGAGGAGGCCGAGAAGGCCCACAGCGTGGGGCACCGCATATTCAACTACGGCAACCCCCAGTGCGGCGTGGAGGAGCCGGAGACCTACCGTCGCAACTTCGGCCTGCTGCTGTGGAAGGCCAACTATGACGGCGCCATGGACTACGCCTACCAGCACTCCTTCACCCACATCTGGAACGACTTCGACAACAGTAGCTACCGCGATCACACCATGGCCTATCCTACGGTCAACGGCATCATCGACACCGTGGAGTGGGAGGGCTTCCGGGAGGCGGTCGATGACGTCCGCTACCTGACGACCCTCATCGAGGCCGTCGAGGAGGCGGAGTCGGCCGGCGGTGCCAGGGCCCGCCGCGCCCGCCAGATCGCCGAGTGGATCGACACCATCGACCCGCAGGGCGACCTGGACGCCATCCGCCGCCAGATCATCCACCGGATTCTGGAGCTGCAGGCCGAGGAGTAGCAGCGGCCGGGCGCGAGCGTATTGGCTGTGCGGCTCGCCGTTGCGCATGCCGTACGGAGGGGCCGCACGACGACGGGTGCAAAGCACCCGGAGGAGGCCGGCCCAAC
>JAYENL010000258.1:0-23013 GCA_034722055.1 Armatimonadota bacterium | reverse complement strand
GGTGATCCTGCAGGGCGCCAACCTGCTGTGCTTCGACGTGCCGGCCAGGCGGTTCATCGACGGGGCGCGACTCAGCGGCGATGCGCCGGTCGAGGTCGCCGAGTTCCGGCGCCCCGACCACAGGCTGGTGCGGTCGCCCGATGACCAATTGTGGCTCTACGCCGCCACCGGGGAGGCCCCGACCGAGGCCACGTTCTACGAGGTCGCGGTCTCGCCGGAGGGCGAGCTCTCGCTTCGGCCGCACCTGACCCTGGCGGCCGACGAGCCGGAGCGGCTGAGGCGGACGCTGGATGTCGTGAAGGCCTTCGTGCCCGACCTCGCGAACGGCGACGGCTCGTGCGACCTGTTCCTGGGCGTGCCCATGCGAGTGCCGGGCACCGACGCCCGGCTGGTCCCCGACTTCATCCCGCCCCGTGACCCAATCGATTAGCGCTCGCGTGCGCGGTTGCCCGGATACTGACGCCGACTGGCGTCGGCAGGCATCGGGGTCGTGCAGGGCGCGGCTCATTCTGCGGCCACGGGGGGCTGCGATGCCTCTCGCTCCGCCTTCGCAAGCTCCGCGAAGCGCTCCAGCAGCCGCATGGCGCTCTGCAGCGCCTGGGGCTCGGCCCCCCAGACCCCCACTGTGCTCCCCTCCATCCAGAGAACGCCCTTGCCGGCCCGCGCCGCCTCGGCAGCCTCATCCAGCAGACGCCGGACGCCCTCGGTGAGGGCGTCGGTACCGACGAGCACGCTCATCTGCCCCTCCGCCGGCGCCTGCGGTGCAGTGTCGCTCGCCGTCACCTCGCCGGGCAGCAACTCAGCGAGGCGCCACTCGAGGTCTGCGGCTGCCTCCTCCCCGACGACCGCGACCTGTTCGGCGGCCGCCAGGGCCTCCAGCAGCTCCGCGGGCTCCTCGATGAGGCAGTAGGCATCCAGATCGGGAGTGGGGAAGTTGGCCCAGGCGCCGAGCATGACTGACTTCCATTGCCACTCTCGGCCGGGCTCCTCGGCGCCCACCGCGAATGAGAAGCCGCAGGTGCCGTCGGCGCCGCCCCGCCGTGCGGCCGTGATCGCCCTCAGGAACTGGCCGGGACGCTCCATGAACCCGCGCATGGGCAGGAACACCACCCTCGCCGCCCCGGCGTCCTTCCAGCGGCGCACCATGTACTCGCAGTTGTCGAAGTCCACCCCGTAGTAGAATGGGAACACCGTCAGGCGATCCCCCAGTGCCGCCACCTGGCGGAAGAACACGTCGTAGTAGTCCAGCGGATCCAGGTGCGCCGGCCACGGCGAGGGCATGTAGAACCAGATATCGCCCTCCGGGGCCCACCGGCGCACGTCGTGCAGCACGCCCCGCCACTTATCGAGGAAGCACCGGCTCCAGTAGAGCACCTTCTCCTCCTGTGTCGCCAGCGCCATGGGCTTGCCGAAGTCGGCCTGGAAGTCGCGGGTGGGGCGGATGGCATACCAGTAGGTATGGTCCTCGTCCTGCCCGTGGGAGTCGCCGTGCTGCACCGGCGGCAGCGGCTCAGCGTAGTAGGCGTCGAAATGCGGCGGGCCGTCGGTGTAGCGGCCGCTGCCCTGCAGGAACATCTCCATGCCAAGCTCGTGTCCCCGCGCCACGAGCTGCCGGGTATTCTCCGCGTCACCGATTCCTCTGATGACCAGGTTGCAGCCCCACTGCTTCAGGGTCTGCAGGTCCTCGAAGGCCTGCGGGAAGCCGGCACGGAGGTTCAGCCCCCGTGTCTTGTGCCGATCCACCCCCCGCACCACCTCCGGGAGCATCACCCGCCCGCGCGTCGCGATCGGCGAGGTCTTGAACGCGGCGGGACGCACCGACCGGAAGGACAGCCCCAACAGCTCCTCGTCGGGGATGAGGACGCCCTGCGCCGGCTCGGCCGGCGACTCGCCCCTGGCTCGCACCACATAGCCGAAGTGCATCGACGCGCCGGCCGCGAGGTCTCTGGCGCCGCCGGCCAGGCGTACCTCCCACCGGTTCATCTCCACGGACAGATCGTAGCTGAGCGCGCAGCCCTCCCCGGCCAGGAACTCGAAGCCCCGCCGCATGCCCTCCGAGTATGCGGCGAAGCATCGCGCCTGGCCGCTCCGCGGCGCCGCGATGGCCCGATACGGGCCCGCGCCTGCCACGCGGAAGTCGCTCCAGTTGAAGGACTGCCGGTAGATGGCGGTCAGCGTCACATCGCCGAGCGGCTCGTCGCCGGTATTGGTGACCTGGGCCAGCACCTGAACCTCGCGTCGGCCGGCCGGGATCACGTATATGTACTCCATCAGCAGCGGCGATTCGCCGCCCCGATTGGTGACCCGCAGCACGTCCGCATCCCTCACCGACGCCAGCTCGAACCCCTCGTGCACGGCGAAGTCAGTGTGGCGGGCCTCCCCCGCCGCGGTGTAGTCGGCCCGGCCCAAGAGGGCGATCTCAGCAGGCCGGTCGATGATGGACAGGAAGCCCGTGATCGGCCAGTAGGGCAGCACGTAGTCGCCCCACCTGCCGGGGCGGATGCAGTGGCGGACCTCAAGCTCCCCGTTGTCCACCGTCAGGACGCGGAAGGTCGGCTTCATGTGCTGCGACCGCTCCGTCCCCCAGAAGCGCACCATGTAGGCCTCCACCGCGTTCGCGGTGTCGCGGACGGTAGTGGTCTCCGCGTGCAGGGGGGACGCCAGGCTCAGCGAGAGCAGACAGGCGGAGAAGGGCATCATCACAGGCACCTCCGGCGGCGCGCGGCGACTACTCGTTCACTCCTCGGTGCCGACCAGCTCGACGTCATCGAACCACGCTGTGCCGGTACCATGCATCAGGTTCAGGTAGACGCCCAACTGGTCGCCGTCCGGCTTGATCTCATCGATGGTAAGCTCGCGCCACAGGCCCTCGGTGTTGAGCACATTCGCGGCCATGGTGCCGCCGCCGGCGCCCGTGACCCAGATGGCCAGACGCCCGCCGAAGTCATCGCTGGTGCGGACCCACAGCCGCAGCCGGTAGGTCCTCTCCGGGTCCACCGGGCCGACCGGCTGATACCACCGGCCCCAGACCCTGGTGCGGTGCTGCTTTTCGGCCTCAGGCGGCCCGGGGGCGGTGCACTGCAGCATGGCGCACAGCCGGCCGCCGTGGGGTACGGTGGGGTCCAGCGCGAACGAGAACTCGCCGCACATCACATTCCTCTTCCAGGCTCCTGACTGATTCTCAAAGCCGCCGTCATCAATCAGATTCGCCTCGTCGTCGATCGCCGGGGCCGAGTGCGCCAGCCACACCGGGCGCCAGATGCCGCCCGCACCGGCGTTGTCCTCCACCCGAACCGCCAGCACGTTCGGCTGGCCGTAGCGCACAACCTCGGTAACCTCCACCTCGAAGGCCTTCTGCCAGGAGTCGGGATCGCCCTCGAAGGGATAGGGGCGCTCCAGCACCTCTTCCCCGTTGATCCAGACCGTGCAGGCCTCGTCCACGGCGCCGAAGACGAGCCGGATCGTAGGACGGTCGGGCTCCCGCTCCACGGTGAAGGTGGTGCGGTACCACGCCAGCCCGTTGTAGTCCTGGCCGTGCTCCTCGCGCCACTTCCGCCCCACCGCCTGCTCCTCCCAGGGGCCGTCCACGCCGATCTCCAGCCAGTCGCCATCCGGGTGATCTGGGCGGTGCCAGCCCTCCTCCTCGCCGACGCCCTCCGGGTCCCAGCGGAACCTCCATGGCCCCGAGAGGCGCTCGCCCGGCTCGGCCATCAGGCTCAGCAGCTCCCGGTCCCAGGTCCGCTGCTCGGCCCACGCCAGAAACGCCATGTTGCAGATCAGGTCGGCCTCAACCGAGGCGCGGAAGTCATCCAGCCGCCGGAGAGCCTCGCGATACGGTCCGATGGCGCCGCTGGCGCGGTAGTCCTCGTAGGCCGCCTGGACCTGGAGCGTCAGGCGCGCGTTGCGCAGACCGTCCTGCAGGAAGCGCACTCGGGCCAGGGCGATCTCATCGCCCGCCGCTGCCCCCTCGGCGCGGGCCAGGAGCTGCTCGCCACGGGACATGGCCTCGGGGGTAAAGATTCGATCCGCCCGGCGATAGAAGCTCGCCCAGTGCAGCTCATCCGGGCGCTCAGTGACGGCGTCGCAGACCCGCTGCCAATGCGCGAAGTAGGCCTGGATCGCGGCCTTCGCGGGGCCGAACGCCGAGTAGAACTCGTCAAGCACCTCATCGACGGGGAGCTGGGGGCGGGCGTGCAGGCGGGCGAGCATGTAGAGGTCAGGCCCCCGAGTGGCGTACTGGCCGGTGAGGGAGTCGAAGTCGGTGCCGATCATGCCGTGCTGCGCGCAGTAGCGGAACTCGCGGCCGAGCGTGCGCGCCATGAACAGCGGCATATTGTGGCCGTCGAGCATATAGTTGGGGCGCAGCAGCAGCCGGGCGCCGGTGGCGGACCAGCCCTCCCACTGCTGGCGCATCTCGGCGACCCTGTCATCGGTCCACGGGAACATGACCCCGGGGACGATGCCGATGATGATGTGATCGTTCAGCGACGTCTCGCGCGGAGGCCGGCGATAGTTGGCGTAGGCGAAACCCATCACCACCGCCTCGGGGTCGATCCTGCGGGCCTCCTCCTGGACGGCCAGGTAGTAGTGGGCGTAGCGGTCCGAGAGGCTCCCCAGGAAGCGATGCCAGTCGCTCTCGCCCGCCTCGAAGGCCGCTGTGGCGTGCTCCACGCGCTCCTCCCACGGCACCTCAAGCTCCGGGTCCGGAGCGTCCCACGCCATGCAGCGCGCACACGTGCACTTGCCCGCGGTATCGTTCTCGCTGGCGTCAATATAGGGGTTGCCCTCGCTTCGCGTGCGCTGCCAGTCCTCGATGATCGCCCGGTGGAAGGCCGGCTCTGACACGCACATGGAGACCAGCCGCGGGGAGCCGCCCCAGTAGGTGGGGTCGGGCCGTCTGGTGCCGTCCGGCAGGAGGTTGAAGTACTCCGGATGCTCCTCGCCATGCCGCTCCCACCAGTCCGTGAAGGCGTGCTTCATGTCCATGTTGACGCCAAGCGCGAAGCGATGCCGGCGCAGCCAGGTCCCCTGAGCCGAGATGAACCGGCTGCGCGTGTCCGGTGAAGCCCAGCCATCCTCCCCGGCCACGACCGCCCCGCCATCACGCCATCGAGCGTGGATGAAGGCCGGCTGGCCCCTCTCATCAAGCTCCCCGAAGACCACGTCGGCGCGCTCGCGAATGACCTCGCCCAGCGGCCCCGGCCACAGCCACCGCACGCCCAGATGGCGATCCAGCAGATGGTAGACCGCGAACAGCGTCCCCACGCGCGTGCGGTTGTTGTGCAACACCCACGCCGCCGGGCCGTCGCTGTCGTCGCCTGCCAGCATCAGCCGGTCCTCATCGGCCCTGACGATGAAGCCGTTGGCGGGCAGAGCCTCAGTGTCCACCCCGGCAGCCGCCGTCGCGCGGCAGGAGCCGATGAGGACCACCTCGCCGTCAGGGTCCGCGTCGCCCTCCGGGACGATGACCAGGCGGGCGCCGGTGGCTCGCTCGAGGTGGTGGCGAAGCTCCTCAGCCGCAAAGCTCTCCACCGGCAGGGCGTCATCCGGGACCACGATGGTGGCCACCGGCTCGTGATCGATGACAAGCTCCACTGCATGCGCCGCGGGCACGACACCCAGCAGCGCCATCAGGCTCAGCAGACTCCACAGGCGTCGCATGACTCACCTCGCCGGCATCGGAGGCCCCGGCCCTACATCTCCACCTCGCACTCCCAGAGGTAGCCGGACCGGTAGGGGTTGTCGGTCTCCGCCACGTAGAAGACGTTCCCGTCAGCGCGCACGATGTCGTGCGTCCGGTAGCAGGCGGTGTCGAGATCGGGGTCGTGCATCTCCCCCAGGTTGCGGAAGGCGCCGCTCTCGCGGTCGTAGGAGAAGAGCTGCCCGTTCCCCTCGTCGCCCCCGCAGCCGTAGATCAGCCCGTCGTCGCCGACCAGCAGCCCCGGCATCCTCCGCGACGCGTAGGGCTTGCCGAGGAACTGGCAGGACGCGGTCTCGGGGTCCAGCCGGATCAGATCGCCCAGCGTGGAGCCGATGTAGAGGTAGCCGTCGCCGCCGTTGATCATGCAGTCCACCGGTCCGGCGCCCGGGTACATGATGTCTCGGCCCGCCGGGCCGTTGGGGATGCTGTGGTCGAACCAGGTGATCTCGCCGGCGTCCGGGTCATAGCAGAACAGGTTGTGCTTCGTCCAGTGCCACGTCCCCCAGAAGCGCCCTCTGTCGTCCAGCGCCGAGATGTGGGTGATGGAGCCGACGAAGTCGAAGTCGGTCACCTCGTCGGCGTCGATGTCATACTGGAAGAACTTGAATACCGGATAGGTCAGCCCGTAGATCAGCCGCCGCTCGTGATCCATGGTGATGGTCTGGATGTAGTCGTGCTCCACCGGCGTGGCCAGGATCTCGTACTCCCCGGTCCGGGGGCTGTAGCGGAATATCTTCCCGCCGGGCGCCTCCAGCCGCCTGCTCACGTCATGCAGGCACGCCGTCGCCCCGTAGATGGCCTCATCCGCCTCGTCGAAGATCAGCGAGCGGTGGATCTTCACGTCAAACTCCTCGCCCACATCCGCCCAGCCCAGGCTCTCCCACTCGGCGGTCTCCGTGTCGAAAGCGTAGAAGATGTCGGCATCGTAGGCGGTTATCCCGCAGTAGAGCCGCCCGTCCCGGGGGTTGTGGAGCAGGCAGGTGAAGGCCACGTAGTTGCGGCGCCGCTGCTCATCGATCCCCGTCCTGCCGACCTCATCGTCCCCCATCGGCGCCTGCTCCATCCGGTAGTCGCGCAGAATGTGCGCCCTGCATCTGACGGCCATCGCCATCCCTCCGCTCTCGCGTCAATCACAGTCCTTGGCTCAAACGCCTCACGTCCGTATGCCTTCGCCCTCAGCCCATCAGGACCTCGCCCACTATCATTGTCCCGGAGTCCCCGGCAGCGGCGACCGCGGTGGGGGCCCTTCCCCGCTGAACAGAACCCGCTCTGAGGTGGGGAGCTGCAGCGATCGGCGCAGCTCCCGCAGCGTCTCAGCGAGCCCTCCCCGGTAGGCGGCCTCCCGGGCGACCACCACGGTCCGCGTCGGCTGGGCCAGCGCCACCGCGGCCACCGTCTCCCCTGCGCCCTCGTTCACCTCATCGACGGCCGCTCGCAGGTCAGCCTGGAACTGCGCCACGGCGTCGAGGGCCTGCAGATGCTCGAACAGGCCGTAGGGCGTCGTGCTGAGGGGGACCCCGGAGAGGTTTACGTCGCTGTCCGCATCCGCAGAGCACAGGCGCTTGTATTTGTCCAGCAGGCGGGCGCCCGTATCCAGCGCGGCCGATCGCAGGTCACCCGGCAGCTCCACGAGGACCCGGGCGATCTGCCCACCGGCGGGCACGTCGTGGACCTCCGCCTCCCTGAGGCCGAGCGCACTCCCGTCCGACGATGCGCTCGAGCCCCTCCGTCCGGACATCTCGCGCGGCAGCCGCACGTGCATGTGACGGGCGCTGGCGCGGGCCCCCGGCCCGCCGCGGGGGTTGATACGCGACAGGCGCGTCACATCGGCGCGTATGATCGTGCCGTCGCTGCAGGACGCGTCACGTTCCAGGAATCGCTCAGCCGCCCCAAGGACTCGGTCAGCGTCATCCCAGACCCAGGCCACGGCATCCCCGCGATACAACTCGAAGGGATGTGCATCGAGCGACAGGGTTGGCGAGATCCCCTCCGGCAGCTCGCCGCTCAGCGTCTCAAACAGGTACCGGCGCAGCCCCTCGGCAAGCGCATGCGCCCCCTGCCCGGCAGCCGCTCCGTCCACCGCCTCCGGGGGCTCGGGCGTCAGGACCGCCAGCGAGAGCTCGAACTGCTCGCGGAAGTCGGACAGGAAGGCGATGGGGTTGTCGCGGAAGCGGTGGGCCTCCAGGAAGCGCCAGATGAGGGCGAACAGCGCCCCCGTCAGCCGGTTGTGCAGTGCCAGACTCAGGTGCGGCAGGTAGTTCGCCTGCGGGTAGCTGCTCAACTGCTCGTTCGCGCGCAGGGCAGTCCCGACCCCGGCAGGCTGCTCCGCCCGCAGCGTTCGGGCGACCCGCTCCCTGAGCTGCAGCGCCCTCTCCGGGCTCCATCTCTCCGGCTCGCCGTAGTATGGGAGCCCCCACGGCGGCCAGGCGGCCCTCAGCTCCTCCTGGTAGCGCAGGTCAAGCTCCAGCGGGACGCCCTCGCTCTGGATGCTCTTCTGCGTGCGGTCCGCCAGCGCCAGCACGCGCCTGCGAGGCTTGCCGCTGCGGATGCTGGAGTGGTGTTCGGCGATGAGGCTCGGGTAGGGCTCATCGAGGGCGGCGCGCAGCCGGCCCTCCAGCCGCTCGTGCCCGCCCCAGCCGCCATGCTCGCCAAGCTGGAGCTTCCCGATGTCGTGCAGTAGCGCCGCCACGAACCATTCGGCGAGGCTGCGCTGCTCCAGGTCCACGGCTTCGTCCTCCACTCGCCCGCCAGGCACCATCACGAACACGCACCGGGGCGCGCTCCACGCTGGGCGCCTCCGCCGAAGCCGCTGTGGCGGTCTCCCGCGCAGGTCACTGGGCCGCCCGGAGGTGCTCGATGGTGCGCGCCAGGTCCAGACGTGTCCGGGCCAGCACCTCCGGGTCCTCGGAATACTCGTGCACCGAGGTCAGGAGCCCGTCCGGCACCTCCTGGTGAGCGCGCGCCTCGTCCAGCAGCTCCCCCGACACGCCCTCAGCGTTCGCGACGAGCTCATCCAGCAGCCACCAGTACTCGTAATCCTCGATGCCGTCGCGGATGTTCTCGAAGCGCACGGTGCTCAGCGGCCCGTCGGGCCCGGCGCAGATGATCTGACCATCGCCATCCGGCAGCGAGTCGCGGTAGACGGGGTTCCAGTCGGTGATCGGCCCGCCTGTGATGGGGGCGTCGTTGGAGGCCCAGCCCGCCACCCGGTAGTAGAGGAAGCCGTCCACCCGGTATCTGCGCGAGGCCGCGCCCATCAACAGCCGCGCCCGGATGGCCGGGAACTCCACGAACCAGTTCAACGCCGTGGGGTTGCGGGGGCCGACGCAGATGTACCACCAGACCTGCTTGCCCAGCTCCCGGCCCTGCACGATCTTCTCGCGGTCCTCGTGATAGCGGGGCGTCAGCGGCACCCAGATGTCGAGATGCCGCGACACCGGCGTGTCCTCCAGCCCGTAGCTGCGATCGTAGCCGGTGGTCATCAGCGGGATCTCCGGGAAGGCCCCCTTCATGACCTCCGCGGCGCGCCCCAGGGCCTCGAAGTCGCTGGTCTCGTCCAGGAAGTAGAGCCCCACCCTATCCTCCGGCCACTCGGCCTCCCGGACGCGCTCCACCTCCGGCCGCAGCATCTGAACATAGTCCTGCAGGTACTCCTCGTACTCCATGCCCTCCCACGGCTCGCGACTCAGCGCGTGCCGTGGCGCCAGCACATACCCGATGTTCCACCAGCCCGAGCCCCGCTGCTTGAGGCGCCGCAGGGCCTCCGCGGAGGCGAGGTGGTAGATGGAGTCCTCGCCCTCCTCGCCGGTGGGCATGGTCCGGTAGAGGTTCGCGGGCGAGATGCGATGCTCCAGGAACATGTCGAAGTACTGCCACGCGAAGTCGTCGTCGTAGCGGCCCTGGTAGAGCTTGCCGAAGTTGCCCTCGCTCATCCCCCAGATGGTCTTGAGGTGCTGCTGCACCGGGAGGGCGAAGTCGAAGACCTCGACCCGGAGCCGCATCCTCCGCTCAGCGCCGGCCGCGCGCACGATCAGCTCGCCCTGATGCAGCCCCGGCCGAGCCTCAGCGCCGGCGTGCACATCCACCCACAGCGGCCTGACCTCGCCGCGCGGCACCTCATCGATCTCCATCAGGTAGTCCAAGATGGGATCGGGCCACCACACGGTGGCGCGCCGCACGCTGGCGTAGGCCGGCTGGTTCTCCCGCACGTAGCCGACCGGCGCCACGGAGACCTCCAGCCCCACGCCGTCCAGCCCGCGCACCTCCCAGGTCACGCCCTCCAGGTCCCGGCCGAGGGCTATCACCGCCACCTGCACCGCCTCGTGCTCGTTGCGCGCCAGGCGCACGGTGGCCTCGTCCGCGAAGTCGCCCTCGAAGAGCCCGGCCTCCCGGAAGACCTTCACGGTGGGATGCTGCACGCCCACCGCGAAGGCCTCCGGCCCGCCACTGCCGGCGACCCACTCGCGGGCGCGCTCCAGCGGCAGCCGGCGCCTGAGGGCGTCGAGCGCCGCCCGCTGGCGCTGCAGTCGCTCCTCAGCGCGCGCGACGATGTCGGCCGGAATGATTCCGGTCAGCAGCGCCCGTCGCGTCTTAGCCAGCGCATCCCCAAGCTGCCTCAGGCGACGGGCGACGGTCTCCGGCGGCCCCCAGCGGCGCATCGCCTCGGCGGCGTCCAGCTCCGCGGCGGCCGTCTCCAGCACCCGACGGGCGCGATTGCGGTTCATAGTCGCCACCGCAGCCTCGTCCGCCTCCAGCACCAGCTCAAGCGCGGGCCGGACCTCCCGGTCCTCCGCCTCGGCGCTGAAGAAGACGGCCACGTCGCCCTTCTCCGCCGCCATCTCCGGCCACAGGCGCAGCCCGGCATTGGCGCCCGGGTGATCGATCCAGCGCTGGACGAGCTCGGCGGGCAGCTCGAACACGGCCTCGGCATCGCCACCCTCGGGCACCGCGGCCTCGGCCGACCAGTCGGTGGAGAAGTCCACGCCGGCCTCCGCCGCGCCCGGCTCGCCAGCCCAGCGGTCGGTGTCGTAACGGCGCCAGCTCCAGCAGGGCGCCCCCGGCGTGGGCACCCGCGTGCCATCGCCCGCGCCCTCCACCCACTCCGCGTTCGCCGGCGTCAGCTCGCGGACGGTCACGGTGACCTCGCGGAAGGGGTAGCCTCCGGGCCGAGCGTGCAGCATCAGGCGCGCGGTGCGCACCTCCACGGTGCGAGGAATGCCGCTCAGGTCGAAGCGCACGATGGAGGCCAGGCGCTCGTTCCAGCGGTTGATGCCGGCGCTGAGGCTGCCGGACTGGCCGTAGTTGACATTCGCCACCGAGGACGGCTGGTACATCATGAAGTCCTCGGTGCCCGCGTAGCCCTCCGGGCCGTCCTGAAGCAGCAGCTCCAGCTCCTCGGCGCCTGTCATCGTGCACAGGATCAACGCCATCAACGTCATCAATGCCAGCCCCGCCACGGTCATGGCTCGCATGCGCCATCACTCCTCGCCGGACTCGGCCGAATCGGCAGAGGCCTGCCTGGGTCGCGTGCCAGAGCTTCGTCATCGGCGCCTCGCGTCCCTGCACGCCGAATGCGGAGCGCGCTGAGGGCCGCCACCGGCCGGTGGCGGCCCTCCAGGCCTCCCGGACCTCAGCGAGCGACCCTCAGACGAAGTCGATGGTCACGCCGCTGCGGTCGGCGATTGTCTGCTGCACCGTGTGGGACGACGGCCTACGAGACCTCGATATCCATGCCCTCGGACGCCACGAGAGTATGATGCACGGGACAGGTCTCAGCCACCCTCAGGAAGGCCGTCTTGCGCCGTTCGTCCCACTCACCGGGGACCTCAACGACTGCTGGCAGGTTGTCCCACTTGAGCTCGTCCGCGTTCCAGTCCGCCTCCAGGCGCACGGCGATCTCGCCGCAGTCGAGATCGCGGCTCTCACAGTAATTCCGCAACATCAGCGCGATGCACATCCCCACCGAGCTGAGTAACAGCTCAGATGGGTTCATGCTGTCGTCATCATCGGGCCTGTGCTCGCCGATAACGATGCTTGTTCTGCGGCCACTCGCGGCGAGAGCGTGGTAGTCCGACCCGCTGTTGGTGACATCGACCTTCATATGCCATCTCCTACTGGCGGTGATGAGGATGGTGATCGTGCCGCTTGGCACGAAGTCCTTCGCCGCGCACCCCACCGTTCCCTGCCGCCTGCATGCCGCGCGGCCAGGCCTGACGCAGGACCGGGCCGCGCCAGCTTTACACCCCTCCTTGGGGCGTGCTATAATCGCCCGAGGAGCTTCATGGAATGCGAATCCTCGGAGTCGACACCGGACTGGCAGACACCGGCTACGGCATTATCGACGCCCGGGAGGGTGTCTGCCGCATCATCGAGGGGGGCGTGATCACCACCGCGGCCGACGAGGAGCTTCCCGCCCGCCTGCAGCGCATCCACGATGCCACCGTCGCCATCATTGACGAGTTCGACGTGGATCTCGTGGTGGTGGAGGACCTCTACGCCGAGTACCCCCATCCCCGCACCGCCATCATGATGGGCCACGCCCGGGGCGTGGTGATGCTGGCGGCCGGAGAGCGGGCCGTGAAGGTGGAGAGCTACCCGGCGTCGCTGGTGAAGAAGGCACTGACCGGCAACGGTCGCGCCTCCAAGGACCAGGTGCGGCGGATGGTGATGCAGACGCTGAAGCTGGCGGAGGCGCCCGGTCCCGACCACGTCTCCGACGCCCTGGCGCTGGCGCTGTGCCACGCCGCGCCGGCCCGCCGCAGCCCCGTTGCTCGCGGCCGCCGGCGGGCAGGCGAGCTGCCCCCGGCTGTCGCCGAGGCCATCGCACGGGCCAGGGGTGACGAGGCGTGATCCGATACCTGCGCGGCGAGCTCGTCTCCGTGGACGAGGACAGCGCCATCGTGGACGTGGCCGGCATCGGCTACGAGGTGAACGTCTCGCCCCCCTTCGCGGATCGCCTGCGGCGGAAGGGCGCGGGGGCACAGGTCACCATCCATACCTACCACACCGAGCGCGGCGGCGCAGCCGGCAGCGGCACCCCCATGCTGGTGGGCTTCGAGTCCAAGCTGGAACGCAGCTTCTTCGAGGAGCTGCTGACGGTTCCCCAGCTCGGGCCAGTGGGCGCCTGCAAGGCCATGGCGCTGCCCATCTCCACCATCGCCAAGGCCATCTCTGTGGGGGACGAGTCCGCGTTGAAGCGACTCCCGGGCGTGGGCAAGCAGCGGGCCAGGGACATGATCAGCAAGCTGCAGGAGAGCATGGGGCCCTACCTGGCGGCCGACGAGGAGCTGCCCGAGCGGGGCCCGGCCGACGAGCTGACAGCGGAGGCGCTGGCGATCCTCACCCAGCTCGGGCTGTCGCAGTCGGAGGCTCTGAAGCGCGTCCAGGCCGTCCGGGACGCCGAGCCGGAGATCGACGAGGTGGATGAGCTGGTCCGGGCCGTCTTCCGCAGGAAGTGAGGACACCGCACGTGGCCGAGGAGAGCATGGACGCGCGACGGCGGCTGGTGGCGGGGGACGCCGAGGACCAGGAGCGGGCCTCCATGGCGGCCCTGCGGCCCCGGACCCTCGATGAGTACGACGTGGGCCAGGAGCGGGTCATCGAGGGCCTGCGAGTGGCAATCGCCGCAGCCCGCCAGCGCGGCGACGTGCTCGACCACGTGCTGCTGGACGGCCCCCCGGGCCTGGGCAAGACCACCCTGGCGTACATTATCGCCAACGAGATGGGCGGGGAGATACACCAGCACTCCGGGCCGGCGCTGGAGCGGGCCTCGGACCTGGTGGGGATCCTGACGAACATCGACCGCGGCGACATCATGTTCATCGACGAGATCCACCGCCTGCCGCGGGTGGTGGAGGAGTACCTCTACTCGGCGATGGAGGACTTCCGCATCGACTTCGTGGTGGACAGCGGCCCCTACGCCAAGACCATCCCCCTGGAGCTGAACGCCTTCACGCTGGTGGGCGCAACCACCCGGGCGGGCCTGCTGACCCCGCCGCTGCGCAACCGCTTCGGCATCTTCTATCACCTCGACTTCTATAGCCCCGAGCAGCTTCAGCAGATCGTGCGCCGCTCGGCGCGCATCCTGGAGGTGGAGCTGTCGGAGGGCGGCGCGGGGCAGATCGCCCGGCGCTCCCGCGGCACGGCGCGGGTCGTCAACCGCCTGCTGCGGCGCGTCCGCGACTACGCCCAGATCATGGCCGACGGCGAGATCACCGAGGAGATCGCCTGCGAGGCCCTGGAGGCGCTGGGCGTGGACGAGCAGGGCCTCGACGACCTGGACCGCAAGTACCTGCGGGCGCTGATCGACTACTACCAGGGCGGGCCCGCGGGCGCGAACGCCCTGGCGGCGACTCTCGCCGAGGAGCAGGACACGCTCGAGGACGTGGTGGAGCCCTATCTGCTCAAGATCGGCTTCGTCATCCGCACCCCGCGCGGGCGCATGGCCACAGACCGGGCCTACGATCACCTGGGCATCTCCGGCGAGGCCCCCGAGCCCCCCAGCGCCCAGGACAGCCTGCCGCTGCAGTGAACAGCCAACACTGCTTGCCAGAGTCCGTCACAGAACACCACTTCTCGGAGGATGTCGATGTACTTCGTCTACGTCGACGAGAGCGGCACGCGTGATCCCGCGACCAAGGGCACGCGCCCGGATGGCACTCAGTTCTCCGTGCCGCACATCTATGCTCTCGTTGGCGTGAGCTTGTACGAGATGAACTGGTTCAAGTTTGAGGCTTATCTCAACGGTCTCAAGCTCCGCCTAGCGGAGCGAGTCCGACGACGTACTCGTGTTCGTCTGGAGCTCTGTGACTGCGAAATCAAGTCTGTTTCCGTCCGGATCCCGAGCGAGCGCGAACAACATCCGTTTCTAGGACATCTCACGGAGGACGAACTAGAGCAACTGGTGAATGCGTACTACGAGCAGTTGGCCTACCATGCGATGCGCATATTCGCTGTTGTAGTGGACAAGCGATACCTCCACGATTTCATGGATCAAGAGAAGCTTCATCGTAAGGCGTATGAGTTGCTGATAGAGCGTGTTGAGTGGTTCATGAGCAAGGAGCATGGCCGCCACAGGGCGCTGATGGTGCTGGACGACACGAGCAGACAGATGAACATCTCTCTGGCTATGAAGCATAGCTACTTCCAGCGCGAGGGGACCTCATCAGACTCGCGGATGGGACACATCGTGGAACTGCCAATGTTCGTTGCCAGTGAGCTTTCAAATGGAGTGCAATTGGCCGACCTTTGCGCCTACAACGTCTACCGGGCTTTCACCGACGAGGACCTGAGCTACGAGTTCTTCCAGCGTATTCAGGGGAGCCTCTACAGAGCAACGGATCGGCTGGGACCGCAAGTTGAGGGCTTGAAGGTATTCCCCGATGATAGCCCACTGGTAGAGCTTGCAGATGGGTGGTGCAGAGAACAGGGAGATAGTGGTCCCTTAAAGCAGTGAAGCCCGGCGGGGTTATCCCTATCAAGCCCTTCGAGGGCACCGGGCCTTAGCACAGGCTCTTGCCTGCTGTAGGTAGTATACCCAATAGGACCGAATCATGCAACCAGTTCGCGACGATTTCTACTGTCACTATAGCCAGCTCGACACCCTGCCGCTGCAGTGACCTCACAACCGAACCTGGTCCACCCGGAGGAGCACCGTGACCCTCACGATCCTGGGAACCGCCGCCGCGGAGGGCTGGCCGGCCCTGTGGTGTCCCTGTGAGACCTGTGCACAGGCCCGCAGACTCGGCGGCAAGAACATCCGGCGCCGATGCGCCTACCAGCTTGGCGAGCGCATCCACGTGGACTTCGGCCCGGACTCCTTCGCGCAGATGGTGCGGTTCGACCTCGACTACGCTGCCATGGAGCATCTGCTGATCACGCACTCCCACGCCGATCACCTCACGCCGGCGGAGATCATGTACCGCCGGCCGGGCTTCGTGGACCTGCGGGAGGACCAGGTGCTGACCATCTACGGGAATGAGGCCGTCCGCCAGGCCTTCGACCGCCTGGACCACTCTCTGGCGGAGGCCCGGGCGCGCTTCGAGCTCATCCAGCCCTTCGAGGTCATCGACCTCGGGGAGGGCGTGTTCGCCACGCCCATCGTGGCCGATCACGCCGAGGGGGAGATGGCCGTGAACTACCTCTTCGAGCGCGACGGCCGGACGCTGCTGCAGGGCAACGATACCGGCTGGTGGCCCGAGGAGAGCTGGGAGTTCCTGGGGCGACATGAGCTCGACATCGTCATCCTCGAGTGCACCTACGGGCCGCGCGAGGGCGGGCGGCAGCACCTGGGCGTCAACGAGGTGGTGCAGGTGCGCGATGAGCTGGCGAAGCTCGGCGCCCTGACGCCCGACGCCCGGATCATCGCCACGCACTTCTCACACAACGGCGGCTGGCTGCACCAGCGCCTGGAGGAGTTCTTCGCCCCGGAGGGCATCGAGGTGGCCTTCGACGGCATGACGCTCGAGCTGTGACCTCGAACGGACAACAGCGGCGCAGACGGTGCGATCAGAGGCGAACGAGGAGTTAGGTCGCGGCGCTCGTCCTGACGCAACGGTTCGCCTCAGCGGATGGCCTCGTCGGCGACCTGGACGGCCTCGTCGGAGAGGCGGCGGGCGGTGGCCCGATCGTCGGCCTCCGCCACCACGCGGATGATCGGCTCGGTGTTGCTGGGACGGGCGTGCAGCCAGGCGCCGCCCTCGAAGAACACCTTCACGCCCTCCGTCAGGTCCAGCTCCCGCCCCTCGTAGTGCCGCTGCAGCGCCAGCACCGCCCGCCCGGTCATCCCTGCCGGGCATGGCAGCCGGTCCTTGACGATCGCGGATGGCCGGAAGCTGGCCGCCCACTCGCCGACCGTCACTGCGCGGCTCGCCATCCCCTCCAGGATCAGCGCCATCGCGGCCAGGTTGTCCCGGCAGTAGTGCAGCTCGGGGTCGATGACGCCGCCGTTGCCCTCCCCTCCGCCGATGGCGTCCACGGCCAGCATGGTCTCCACCACGTTCACCTCACCGACCTTCGAGCGTATGACCTCACAGCCGTGGCGCTCCCCGACCTCCTCGATCATGCGACTGGTGGAGAGGTTGGTGACCAGCGGACCACCCCGGCGCTTCTCGGCCATCACGTCGGCGGCGAAGGCCAGCGTGAACTCCTCCCCGATGGCCTCGGCGCGCTCGGAGACGATGGCCAGCCGATCCCCGTCGGCGTCCTGGCCGAAGCCGATGTCCGCATCATGCTCGACAACGGCCTCGCAGAGCTGGCCGAGGTTCTCGGGGATGGGCTCGGGCTCCCGCGGGAAGCGGCCGTTGGGCACATCGTTGATGGCCACCACCTCGCAGCCCATCTTCTCCAGCAGCCCCTCCGCGCAGTCCGCGCCGGCGCCGTTGACGGAGTCGATGACTACCTTCGGCGCCATCCTGGCGATGGCGTCGCGATCCGTGGCGTAGAGGACCTTCGAGAGGTGGCGGTTGATGGCGCCCTCGTCGCCGCCCATGCGCCCCAGGGCGTCGTGGGGCTGCTGGACGAAGGCCCCCTGGTGGTAGACGTTCAGCAGCTCCTCGGCCTGATACTGGTTGAGGAAGACGCCGTCCTCCCGGCAGAACTTGAGGGCGTTCCAGGCCGCGGGGTGATGGCTGGCGGTGATGGCGATCCCGCCGTCCGCGGCCAGGTCCACCACCGCGTGCTGCATGGTGGGCGTGGGGCAGACGCCCACGTCGATCACCGAGCAGCCCGTGGAGAGCAGCCCGCCCGTGAGGGCGTTGAGGATCATCTCCCCCGACGGTCGCGGATCGCGGCCGATCACCACCACTCCGCCATCCAGGTACGTGCCGAAGGCCTCCGCGAAGCCCACCACAAGCTGCGGCGTCAGCGACTGGCCCACGATGCCCCGGACGCCGGATACCCCGATCCTCAAGCTCTGGATGCCAGCCATCAGTGATCCTCTCGCTTAACGACAGCTATCAGCGGTCAGCTATCAGCTTACGGCAACGCCAAGACGGCAGCCACAAGCTGCAAGTCGCAAGCTGCGGGCTTGCGGCGCCAACGGCAGCGACGAGCTTCGAGCAACAGTGCAGATGCGCGGCCTGCGCGTGGCCCATGCCGTACGGAGCGGCGGCGTGCCTACGCCGCCCAGAGCTTCGCCGTTCGGTCACAGCAGCCGGTTCACCCGCCGCACGTACTCATCCGCCAGGTCCATGGCCAGGCCCTGCGCCTTCGCCTCCGTGATCACGCGGATGCGCGGCTCGGTCATCGACACCCGAATGTGCACCCACCGGTCCGCGCCCACCAGCTTGATGCCATCATCGAGGTTCACCTCATCCGCCCAGGGCGCGTCCAGGCTCCGCCGCAGCTCCTCGATCACGCTGTAGGCCCGCTGAGGCGGGCAGACCACCACGCGCTTGACGATGTAGTACCGCGGGATCTCCCCGATCAGCTCCGACAGCGGCCGGCCGCGCTCCGCGATCAGGTTCACGATGTGCGCCAGCGCCGCAATGCTGTCATGCGCGTAGTTGATGCGCGGGAAGACGATCCCGCCGGAGCCCTCCCCGGCGATGGCCGCGCCGTGATTCAGCGCCCCCTCCGCGATGAAGACCTGCCCCACGCCGGTGCGAATGACCTCATGGCCGTGCCTGGCGGCCACGTCATCGACGGCCATGGTGGTCGAGAGGTTCGTGACCACCGGGCCGGGATCGCCGCGGCCCAGCACCATCTCGGTGGCCAGGCACAGCGTGTACTCCTCCCCCGGCGCCTCCCCCTCCTCGGTCACGATGCCCAGCCGGTCGCCGTCGGCGTCGTGGGCGAAGCCGGCGTCGGCGCCGGCCGCCGAGACCAGGGCCCGGAGCTGGCTGAGGTTCGGTGGCGTGGGCCGCGGCTCGTGCGGGAAGGGCAGCTCGGGATCATCGTTGATCGCCACCACCTCGCAGCCCAGCTCCTCCAGGAAGCGCGGCGTGAACTCCGAGCAGGCGCCGTTGGCGCAGTCCACCGCGATCTTCAGCCCCGCTGCGCGGGTGGTTTCGGCGTCAACCTGCCCCAGCACCGCCTGCAGGTGCCGCTCCCCGGCGGCGTCATCGCGT
Organism: Armatimonadota bacterium; assembly: GCA_034722055.1. GTDB lineage: Bacteria > Armatimonadota > Zipacnadia > Zipacnadales > UBA5352 > JAYENL01. The sequence goes on along the minus strand of JAYENL010000258.1, from coordinate 4,245 downwards.
CCCAGGGGCGCAAGCTCGTCCCAGGCCGCCTTGGTGAACTCGCGCTGATGATAGATGTTCAGCAGCTCCTCGGCCTGGCGCGCGTTGAGGTAGATGCCGTCGGCGCGGCAGAACTTGAGCGCGTTCCAGCTCGCGTCATTGTGCCCGGCGGTGATAGCGACGCCCCCCACGGCGTCGGACTGCCGGACGGCAAGCTGCAGGGCGGCCGTGGGGCAGACGCCCAGGTCCACGACCTCACACCCGGTGGCGGTCAGGCCCGAGAACACGCAGGGGGCCACCATGGGCCCCGAGGGCCGCGTGTCGCGGGAGACCAGCACCCGCCCCGGTCCGACGTAGGTCCCGAAGGCCTGGCTGAAGTTCACCAGCAGGTCGGGCGTGAGGGTCTCCCCGATCACGCCGCGCACCCCCGCGATGGTGATCTTCAGCGGCCTGCTGGCGTCAGCGCTGCGCGTGCTCACTGGTGCTTCCCCTCTCCCGTGGCGCCTCTCTCCAGCAGCGTGGCGCCCTCCCGCGGTGTGATGATGATCCCCCGGCCGCCGGCGGCGTCGATGGCGGCCTTTACCTGCTCCTGGCGGCCCGGAGCGTACGCGAACATGGTGCCTCCCCCGCCCGAGCCATTGACCTTCCCGCCCAGCGCCCCGGCCTCCATGGCCGCCTCCAGCATCCGGTCGATCTTTGGCGTCGAGACCCCGATCCCGTCCCGAAGGTGCTCGTGATGCTCGTAGAGCAGCTCGCCGAGGCGCTGGTCATCCACCTCCGGCTGGCCCAGCAGCTCCCCGGCTCGGCGGCAGATCTCACGGTTGTGGAAGTTCGCCACGATCCGCTTCCGGCTCTCCTCGGGCATCTCATCGAGGAAGGGCTCCACCTCGGCCAGCGCGGTGGTCCGGAAGTCGAAGTCCCGAATGCGGTCGCGAAGCACCGCCAGCCCCGTCTCCACCGCACTGCGGCTCTTGGCCAGCACGCCGGTGGTGTCCTTGGGCTCCAGGGAGTCCCCCAGCACGAACCCGTCCAGCCTCGCCGGGAGGCGGTCCACCGTGATGGGCTCCCGGCAGTCGATGAAAAGCAGCCCGCCCACGGCGGAGGTATAGTGGTCCATCATCCCGCCCGGCTCGCCGAACTCCACCACCTCCGCCAGGTGCGCCAGGCGGGCAATCATCTCCCGACTGTCGGGCAGGTCCCCTGTCTGCGTGGCCCATGCGAAGCTCACCCAGGCCACGGTCAGCGCCGAGGAGCTGGAGGCGCCGGCGTTGATGGGGATCGTGCCCCGGATCCTGCAGTCGTAGCCGCAGGTGAAGTCCACGCCGTGGCGGCTGACCACGTTGGTGGCGGAGCGGATGTAATCGCGGGACCCGTGGTACGGCACCTCCCGGGCGGCGTCGAACTCATCTCGCATGTCGATGTCGGGCATGTCGATGGCGAAGCGGGTGTCGCTGCGCGGCGTCCCGGAGATGCGGATGTCGAGGTCGATGGCGCAGGCAATCACCGACAGCCCCAGGAAGTCCTGGTGCTCGCCGAAGAGGCAGATTCTCCCCGGAGCCGAGACGGTAACGCGTCGGTCCATCCTGTGCTCCAGCACCTCCTCGGCGCGCCAAGGGGCCATCATGCAACTCGGGTGCAGTGTACGGCCACGCTGGAGGCGGTGTCAAGCACAGCGAGGAGATGCGCCCGCCGACCCATGCGGGCCGCTCCCGCAGGCCAGCCTCCGGAAAGCAGCCGTCCTTACGCCGCGCGCTGAGCTTCCAGCCCGGCATGGAACCGTCCCGGCCGGTCCTCAGGCAGGTCCCATGCCCCGCGGGGTGGAACTTCCTTGCCCCATGAGCCAGCAGCAGCCACGCGAGGATGACCGCGAGCGCCTGGAGGGGTGCGTGGAGCGCATCGTCTTCCACGCCCCAGATAACCACTGGTGCGTGCTGCACCTGCGCTGCGGCGACCGGAAGGTGACCGCGGTCGGCAACATCAGCGAGCCCACCGTGGGCGAGAACCTGCGCGTCTACGGCCGCTGGGTGGTGGACTCCCGCTATGGGCGGCAGTTCCAGTTCGACAGCTACCAACCGGTGCGGCCGTCCTCAACCGAGGCCATCATCAGCTACCTGGCGTCCGGGCACGTCGAGGGTATCGGCAAGGGCCTCGCCAAGCGCCTCGTGGATCACTTCGGCGAGGAGACGCTGGAGGTCCTCGATAGTCAGCCCGAGCGCGTGCGGGAGGTGGAGGGGATCGGCGAGAAGCGCGCCGAGGCGCTCATCAGCGCCTGGCAGCGGCAGTCACGGATGCGCGAGGTCATGCTCTTTCTGCACGAGCACGGCATGGCCGGCGCGCTGGGCGCCAGGATCGCCTCCACCTTCGGCGATCGCACCATTGAGGTCATCGAGACCGACCCCTACGTGCTGGCGCGGCGCATCCGCGGCGTGGGCTTCGCCACCGCCGATCGCATCGCCCGATCGGTGGGCGTCGATCCCCGGGACCCCTCGAGGCTGCAGGCGGGGCTGATCTACTGCCTGCACGATGCCACCGGCGAGGGCCACCTCTTCCTGCCCGCCACGCGGCTGCTCGATGAGGGCCAGCAGCTCCTGGACGTGGAGGTGGAGCTGATCGAGCGGGCGCTGCACGAGCTGGAGGACGCCGACGAGGTGGCCATCGAGGAGGCCCCGCAGGGCCATGCGGTGTATCTGCCGCACCTGCTGGCGGCGGAGCGGGAGGTGGCGATGCGCGTGCTGCAGATGGCATCCGAGGACGTCCCCGGCGCCCCCGCCCCCGATCAGACGCGCGGGTGGCTGGCCCGGCGTGGCGAGATGGCCGGGGTCATCCTCTCCCACCAGCAGCAGGCCGCGGTGGCCGGGGCGCTGGCCCGCCGCATCACGGTCATCACCGGCGGGCCGGGGACGGGCAAGACCACGCTGGTGCGCGTCATCGTGAGCGCCTGCCAGGCGCTGGGGCGAAAGGTGGCGCTGGCGGCGCCGACGGGTCGGGCCGCCAAGCGCATGTCCGAGCTGGCCGGCGCCGACGCCTCCACCATCCACCGCCTCCTGGCATACGATCCCTTCAAGGCCGCCTTCACCCACAACCAGGACGAGCCGCTAAAGGTGGACACGCTGGTCATCGACGAGTCCTCGATGATCGACCTGCTGCTGGCCCGGGACCTGCTGCGCGCCCTCCCGGAGCGGGCACAGGTGGTGTTCATCGGCGACGCCAATCAGCTCCCCAGCGTGGGCCCCGGCAACTTCTTCCGCGACCTGGTGTCCTCCGACGCCGTCCCGGTCTTCCGGCTCACCGAGATCTTCCGGCAGGCGCAGCGGTCGCTGATCGTCACCAATGCCCACCGGCTGATTCGCGACCAGGAGCCGATCCTGGTGCCCTGGAAGCGCCGCGACGGCGAGGACTGCCTCTTCGTCCACGCCCGAGAGCCCCAGCGGGGGGCGGACCTGGTCATCCGGGCGGTCACGCAGGAGCTGCCCCGGCTAGGCTTCGATCGCCGCGAGGTGCAGGTGATCACGCCCATGCACCGGGGGCCCTTGGGAGTCACCGCGCTGAACCGGCGCCTGCAGGAGGCGCTCAACGCCCCCTCGCCCCGTAAGGCCGAGGTCCGCCACGGCGACCAGACCCTCCGCGAGGGCGACCGCGTGCTGCAGGTGGTCAACAACTACGACAAGGCGGTCTACAACGGTGAGATCGGCCGCGTCCGGCGCATCAGCGCCCGCGACCGCGGCGTGACCGTGGCATTCGAGGACCAGGAGGTCACCTACGACCGCTCCGACATCGATCAGCTCCAGCTCGCCTACGCCATGACCATCCACAAGTCCCAGGGCAGCGAGTACTCCTGCGTGGTCATCGTCATGCACTCCACGCACTACATCATGCTCCGCCGCAACCTGCTGTACACCGCCCTCACGCGCGCTGAGGACCTGGCCGTGATCGTGGGCAACAGCGCCGGCGTCTATCGCGCCGCCACCAACACCGAGGAGCAGCGGCGCTACACACGCCTGGCCGAGCGCCTCCGTGGCGAGGCGCCAGTCGGCGGCCTGCAGGCCGCGCTGGACGTCTGAGTCGCACCTCAAGCCCCCGCTGTCCGTCCGTGGCGCAGAGCTCCCAGCCTGGCAATCCACTCCCCCCGTGGCGCAGGCTTCCAGCCTGCGAGTCCGTAGGGCGTGGCCGGCGGCAAGCCGGCCCCACGGGCCTCTGGTGAGCGAGGCGCCGCCCCGAAGGTTGTTCACCGCCGCCCATCGAAGGACTCCCACAGCGCCCGATGCC
>JAYENL010000257.1:0-23027 GCA_034722055.1 Armatimonadota bacterium | reverse complement strand
CGCCGGCCCGCGGGAAGCCGCGGGCCGGCCGCCACGCCTCTGTCGGAGGGGCTCACTCGTTGATCTGGAACTTGTAGCCGACACCCCACACCGTCGCAATGCTCCAGGGCACCGCCCGACCCTCCTCGATCTTGCGGCGAAGCCGCTTGATGTGCGTGTCAACGGTGCGGAGGTCGCCGGTACCGTCGGTGCGCCCCCAGATGTCCCTGATGATCTCCTCGCGCTCGAAGACCACATTCGGCTTCGAGGCCAGGTACACCAGCAAGCCGAACTCCTTGGGCGTCAGGTGCACCGACTCTCCCTGCACCCTGACCTGCCGCTTGGGGATGTCGATCTCCAGGTCCGGGAAGGACAGGTGCTCCAGTGGCTCGGTGTGCTCGCGGTTGATCTTGACGCGCCGGAGCATGGCCCGGACCCGAGCGACGAGCTCGCGAGTGCCGAACGGCTTAGTGATGTAGTCGTCAGCCCCCACTTCCAGTCCGATCACGGCGTCGATCTCATCGTCCTTCGCCGTGAGCATGATGATCGGGAGGTCGTACTTGCGGCGGATGCGCCGACAGACCTCCAGACCGTCGATGCCCGGCAGAATCAGGTCCAGCAGCAGCAGATCCGGCATGTCGCTCTCGATCATGTCGAGGCCTTCCTCGCCGGTCTCCGCCACCTCAACCTCGAAGCCTTCGGCCTCGAGCTTGGTCGCGACGAGCTTGCTGCACTGTGGGTCATCCTCGATGATGACGATCCTCCGTGGCTCCAGAAACGACACCTCCGCACACCTCGCGGGCGAGGCTAGTAATAGGGAATCATGCCCCGGACGGTACGCCGATAGCCGGGTCATTTGTGAAGGTAATTATACTGTAGAATGGCCGCAGGCGCAACTGCCCATGCAACTTCCGTGAAAAGTCCAGCAAATAGCCCGATTCTGATGCCGGCGCAGTCCGCAAATTCGTCTAATCGACATTCCCGGCCAACACCGTGACACTGTGACCAGCAGGACCCATCAATGCTGAGCGCATGGACGATGAACTGAGAGGCTGGCTGGTACGTGGCGCAGATGATGGGATGTTGAACGTAGGAGACAGCTTTTCGGGCCGCTGCCGCGCCTCGAGTCTACCACATAGGAGGTCCGCCCAAACCCGGCTGTGAAACATGGCGGTGTGACAGTGGCCCCCTCAGGGCCCGCCTGACAGCTCTGACACCTCCTCGAAGGTCGGATTGGGTGCGGATGCGTCCCGGCTGATCCGCAAGGCCGCCGCGTCGGAGGCGAAGCGAGCCGCATCCGCCGGAGGCATGCCGGCCAGGTGCCCCGCCAACAGGCCGGCATGGAAGCTGTCGCCCGCACCGATGTCGTAGACGACCTCGACTTCGCGAGCCGGCACCCGGACGACCTCGCCGTCGGCACACACCAGCGCCCCCAGGTGGCCCATGGTGACAACGGCCAGATGCGGGCCGACTTCGGCGATTGCCTCGAGGGCCCTCCTGGCATCCTCCAGGCCAGAGACGAGGCGGGCCTCCTCCCTGTTCATCACCACGATGTCGGCGGCCGCGCAGGCCCGGCGCTGAACCTCGATGATCTGCTCCTCCGTCTGATCTCGCCACGAGGCCGGACGGTAGTTGACCGCGTAGCACACCTCGCGCCCGGCGGCGCGGGCCAGCTCCGCGGCGTGCAGCGCGGCTGACCGGAGCGGCTCGTTACGTATCGTCGCCTCCGTGAAGTCGAACACCCTCCCGGCCGTGACCTGTTCCCGGAGGATGGACTGCCGCGTCAGCGTTGCCATGGGATCGCTGAAGCCGGGAAAGCGGTAGAAGTAGAAGGTCTTCTCGCCCTCCTGGTCCATCCACGCAAAGGAGACCGGCGTGAGCTGGCCGGCCACCGGCTGGATGAAGTCCGTGTCGATGCCCCGCTCGCCCAGCTCCCTGATCAGCCATCGACCCAGCTCGTCGTCGCCGACGCGCGAGATGAAGCCCACCCGCACACCAAGCGAGCCCAGCGCGCCCGCGAAGTTCGCAGCGGAGCCGGAGGGCAGCGGCGTCATGTACTCCACCTCCGAGAGCCGCCGCCCCATCTGGGAAGGGACGATCTCAACCATCGCGGAGCCGATGACCACCAGGTGCAGGCTCGGAGCGTCCGGCCCCATCAGCTCAGTCCTCCGCCAGACGTTCGGGGCTGGTGAAGGCCTCCGCCAGCGCGGCCAGGAAGGCCCCGCCCTCAGCACCGTCAGCCGCCCGGTGGTCCATGACCAGCGTCATCTGCGCCGCTCTCCGCACCACCACCTCGCCGTCCACGGCCATCGGCTGAGGCTTGATCGAGCCAATGCCCAGGATGGCCACCTGGGGCGGGCTGATGATGGGCGCGAAGGAGTCGATCCCCAGCGGGCCCAGGTTGGAGATGGTGAAGCCGGCCCCCATCTGCAGCGACGCTCGCAGCCGCCCGGCGCGCGCCAGCTCTATCAGCTCGCTGGTCTCCTCTGCGATTTGTGCGAGGGTCTTGGTATCCGCATCCCTGACCGTCGGCAGAAGCACGCCCTGCTCCGTGCTGACAGCGAATCCGATGTTGATGGCGTCGAGAAGCTTCAGGCCGCCCTCTTCGCACCATCCGTTGAAGCGCGGGAATTCGCGCAGCGTCAGCGCGGCGGCCTTGATGCTCAGATCGTTATAGGTGGGCACCGGATCGGCTGACGCCTTCAGGCCCTGCCTGAATGCCACCAGCGGCTCCATGTCCACGAGTGTGCGGAGATGGAACTGGGGGATCTCATTGACGCTGGTGAGCGTGCGCTCCCCGATGGCCTTCCGGACGCGGGTATGCTCCTCGAAGCGGTAGCTCTCCTCGCGGCGTGCCAACGCTGTGCCTCCCCTGCGGTATCTGGGCGCGGACGTAGTGTTCGCGACCGATCCAGGATTGTCCTGCTATTATCGGCGGCTCGGAAGGAGGTCAGGCACAGGGCGACGAAGCTGCGGCCCACGGCGCCGGCGGCTCCGTCCGCGCGGCCCCTCGAAGATGAATGCCACCACGAGACAGGTGATGGGAATGCCGATACAGGACTTGTCCGGACAGGCGGTTCGGCGCAGCGGCCACGAGCTGGTGAGGCACCTTGAGAGCTTCGAGCTGGATCTCAGGTTCACGGCCGGCGTATGGTTCTTCGCGCCCGGCGGCGGTCGGTTCCATGAGCAGTACGGGCCCGACAGGAGCATGGAGGAGCGTCTGGAGATGGCCGTGGGCCTGATGGACTACGGCCTGGTGGGTGTTGAGGCACACTACCCCAACGAGGTCAACGAGGACAACATCGATCTGTTCAAGAGAGTCCGAGATGACACCGGCCTGCGCCTGGTGACCCTGGTGCCGAATCTCTTCTACGAGGCCCAGTTCGAGTTCGGCTCCCTGTCATCGCCGATCGAGAAGGCACGCCGCGCGGCCATCGACCGCACCATCACGACCCTGGAGCTTAACCTGGAGCTGGAGACGGACTTCTCCATCGTCTGGCCGGGAATCGACGGCTGGGACAACACCTTCGGCCAGAACCACATTGCGGCGCGTGACCGCTTCGCCGACGGCCTTGCGGAGGCCATGGACGCCGTTCCGGGTGTGCGCATCTGCATCGAGCCCAAGCCCTACGAGCCGCGCCCGAACATCATGTACGGCACCACGGCTGAGGCACTTCTGCTGTGCGAGAAGGTGGAGAGCCGGCTCGGGAGTGATGAGAACCGGGCCATGCTCGGCGAGGGAACTCGGCTGATGGGGCTCAACCCCGAGGTGGGGCACATGCTCATGGCCTATGAGGACCTGGCCTATGCCTTCAGCCTGGTCTGCGAGTACGGGCGGCTGGGGCACACCCACTGGAACTCCCAGCCGATGGGCAACTACGATCAGGACCTGGACGTGGGGGTCGTCTATCCCGAGCAGCTCGAGGCAGCCCTCTACGCGCTGAAGATGTCCGGCTACGATCAGCACTTCGGCATCGACATCAACCCCGAGCGGATCCCGGTGGACCGGGCGCTGATCAACTGCATGGACGCCCTCAAGGCCGCCAACGACCGCATCAACAGCCTCGACCACGCGCGCATCGCAGAGTGTGTTGACAATCCGCAGGACAACCGCGGAATGCTGGAGGCCATACTTATCCGCGCCCGATATCCGGGAGCCCCAGGTCTGTCAGACCTGTAGCCCGGGAGCGGTCGGTCGCGAGGCATCTACACGGCCGACTTCTGAGGTGATCCGGTTCCGTGGCTGACTACGATCCTGCGGGCAGATCTCGTGTCGGTGGGGAGGAGATCGCCGCCGGGCTTCGGGCGCTGGGTCTGGAGTCCGGCGACATGGTTCATGTCCACAGCTCCCTGTCCAGCTTCGGCTATGTGGAGGGCGGCGCAGCCACGGTCGTTGATGCCCTGCTGGCGGCTCTGGGGCCCGAGGGCACGCTGATGGTCCCCACCTTCAATCACGCTCAGCCAAGGGCCTTCGACGACCCCGACGATCCGGTCTTCGATCCCCGCACCACCCGGTCGGTCAACGGCGTCATCACCAATGAGGTGTGGCAGCGCCCGGGCGCAGAGCGCTCGATCCATCCCACTCACCCCTGCGCGGCCATCGGCCCCAAGGCCGAATGGCTGACAGCCGAACACCTGGAGCTGAAGACCTTCGACGAGCGGAGTCCGCTGGGCAAGCTGACCTCCTCCGGCGGAAAGATCCTCATGCTCGGGGTGGCCATGAACACCTGCACGGCGGCCCACGTCGCCGAGACTCGTGCCGGCGCGCGGTGCATGGGCTACCGCCAGTGGCCCCGGAAGGTGCGCCTCCCCGACGGCCGGATAGTGGAGGGCCGCTCGGTGCTCTGGCGTGGGGAGGGCGACTGCCGCGTGGAGTGGCAGCCCATCGAAGGGGAGTTGCGCCAGCGGGGACTCATCCGTGACCGGCGCATCGGCGACGCCCACGTGTGGATGATGAGCGGGGAGGACATGGTGGAGGTCACCTACGAGCTGTGCCTGGAGCGTTGCCCCGACTGCCCGGTCCGGCCGCGTGAGTTGGAGTGAGGCCCCGGGCAGCAGAAGGCCGGGACCGTGCGAGCGCGCCGTCAACGTTCGCTCCGCGATCTCTGACGACACCGAACCGATGAGACGATGCTTTACGTGTGCGATCTGCACGTTCACATAGGCCGATCCACCAGCGGCCGGCCGGTGAAGGTCACCGCCGCGCGGGACCTCACCTTCGAGAATATCGCCATCGAGTGCGCCCGCCGCAAGGGCGTGGACGTGGTCGGGGTGGTGGACTGCGCCTCGCCGCCTGTGCTGGAGGACATCCATGCGCTGGTGGATGCGGGCGAGATGATCCAGCAGCCCGGCGGGGGCCTCCGCTACCTCGACCAGGTGACGGTCCTGCTCGCTGCGGAGTTCGAGACCTACGAGGAGGGCGGGGGACAGTCGCATCACGTCAGCTACTTCCCCTCGGTGGATGCATTGCAGGGCTTCTCAGATGAGATGGCGCAGCACGTCACGAACCTCGAGCTCAGCTCCCAGGCCTGCCGCATGCCCGCCGCCGAGCTTCTCGCCATCGCGAAGCAGTTCGACGCCATCTTCGTGCCTGCGCACTGCTTCACGCCACACCGTAGCCCCTACGGTGCCTGCGCGGAGCGGCTCAGCGAGATGTTCGGCGAGGCCTGGGAGCATATCCCCGCCATCGAGCTGGGTCTGTCCGCCGACAGCTTCCTGGCCGACCGCATCGGCGAGCTGGCGGACCGGAGCTTCCTGTCGAACTCCGACGCGCACTCCCTGCCCAAGATCGGCCGGGAGTACAACATCATCGAGATGGCTGAGCCCACCTTCGAGGAGCTGCGCATGGCGTTGCTGCGCGAGGGCGGGCGGAAGGTGGTCGCCAACTTCGGCCTTGACCCCCGGCTGGGCAAGTACCACCGCACCTTCTGCGAGGACTGTGAGCGCATCGCGGAGGGTGAGCCGCCGGTGCTGGTCTGCGGGGCCTGTGGCTCCCAGGACGTAACCCGCGGCGTGCTCGACCGCATCGTGCAGATCGCCGACTACGAGAGCTCGCAATCGCCTGAGCATCGGCCGCCCTATCAGTACCAGGTGCCGCTGGAGTTCGTGCCCGGCGTGGGGACTGTGACGCTCAACCGGCTCATCAACCGCTTCGGCTCCGAGATGGCAGTGCTGCATGAGGCCACCCGCGTGGAGCTGGGACAGACGGTGGGGCAGAAGATCGCCGCGCTGATCGTGCAGGCACGGGAGGGGACTCTGCCGCTGCGCGCGGGCGGCGGCGGCCACTACGGCAAAGCCGCGCCGGAGGACCCCGGGCAGCTCGACCTGCCCGGAATAGGCTGAGGCGCGGACCGAATGGCTCGCCGCGGGTCACAGCGCGTAATCCTGCACCATCTCGGTCACCAGCCGCACCCGCTCGATCTCCCCCGGCGGCGAGATCTCGTCGGAGATGCCCAGGATGACGTTGGGAGCGAACAGGTCCAGCAGCGTGAGGGTCATCTCCTCCAGCTCCGCCACGGTGTGCTCGGGCAGGAAGTTCACGCAGGGGATGCCGTCCAGCAGGATCTTCTCGCCCATGGCGTCCCGCAGCTCCTGTGGCGTCACGTCGCCCTGCGGGAGGGGCGTCGGCGCCTCGATGCCGTGCTGTGGCAGACGTGACAGATACGGGAGCAGTGGCTTGAGGGCCCCGTCCATGTGGATGTGCGTGAACTTGCCGGCGGCATGAAGCTGCTCGCAGCGGCGCTCGTAGACGGGCATGAGATAGCGCTCGAACAGCGGCGGCGGCGTCAGCCATCCGTCGATGTTGTCACCGAAGTTGATGATGCGCACCGGACTGGCACAGAGCACGTCGAAGAGCTGATCGTCGCAGCGCTCTATGTGGCTCATGAACCGCTCGGCACGCTCGGGCTCGTCCTGGAGCAGGAAGATAGTGGGCTCGAAGCCCACGAAGTTGATGATCAGCCGCATCAGCGGCGTGCGGGGGAAGTAGAACTGGCAGACGCCGCGATGGCTCAGCCTCTCCTCGATGGCCTGGAACTGCTCCAGGTCAAAGCGCACCCGCTCGTCGGACAGGAAGTACTCCATGACCTCCATGTCATCGAGGGTCTCCACCGGGAACTTGCTGCGGTGGGCCGACGTGCCCTCCTCCCCGTAGTGAAGCAGCTCCGTCAGCGTCCCTATCGGGGTCTCGTAGCGGGTGACTCGGCCGCCCTCTATCGCCTCGCTGGACACCGAGGAGCGGTTGTATTCGAACACCAGCGGCCTGCCGGCGTAGCGCACTGAGCAGCCCAGGTCGTCGTAGACGTCGAATAGCTCCGCGCCCCGGTAGCGCTCCGGGAGCGTCCCCGTGGTGCGGCGGTAGTTGAACCAGTGCTCCAGGCGCGGCTGCCAGCAGATGCGGTCCGCCGGCTCGCGCTCGAAGGTGCGCAGGATGCGCTCGCGATCGGTCACGGCGGCTCTCCCGAAGATGGCGTGATGCCCCAAGCGCGCAAGCCTTCGACCACCCGCGGGCTCTGACCTTCCGGCCGCCGACCAGTGTTGGACTCGGAATGGGGCCGGAGCAGGTCACTTAGGCGTGCGTGCAGAATAGGCGACCAGCTTTCAATGTGTGGCACGCACAGACTGATGTGGCGCGCCTGGTCTGGCGCGCAGGCGTAAGGAGGCCTACGATGCGCGATAACCTACGCGTGGGAATCGTCGGTACCGGCGGGATCGGCCGCAACCAGCACATCCCGGGGTGGATGCAGCAGCCCGACTGCGAGATCGTGGCGGTGTGCGACATCAGCGAGAAGGCAGCCGCACTGGGCGCCGAGGTTGCGGACATCGCCAAGCAGCACGTCTACGCGGACTACGAGGAGATGCTGGACAAGGAGGACCTGGACGTCGTCAGTGTCTGCACCCCCAACTCCTATCACAAGGGCCCCACGGTGGCGGCGCTGGAGGCCGGCTGCCACGTGCTGGTGGAGAAGCCGGTGGCCACCTCCGCCGACGAGGTTCGCGAGATGATCGCGGCCCGCACCAAGTCCCAGAAGCTGCTGTGCGTCGTCCAGAACATGCGCTTCTCCAATGAGGCCATGGCCGCCAAGCGCTTCGTGGACGAGGGTGGCATCGGCGAGGCCTACTGGGGAAGGGCCGAGTACCTGCGCGCGCGCGGCGTGCCCGCGTGGGGCGCATTCATCTCCGCCGAGCTCTCCGGCGGCGGGCCGTGCTACGACATCGGCGTGCACGTGCTGGACCTGACGCTGCACCTCATGGGCTTCCCCGAGCCCGTGTCGGTCAGCGCCGGGACCTGGCTCGAGATCGCCAACAAGCCGTCGCTGATGAGGCACGACCCGAAGAAGTACACGGTGCCGGAGGAGCTGGCGGTGGGCTTCGTGCGCTTCGGGAATGGCGCCGCCGTCTCCCTGGGCGCGAGCTGGGCCCTGAACGCTCCGGGCAATCAGAACCAGGTAGCGGTCTACGGCACGAGGGGCGGGGTGCAGATGTGGCCCTTCACGCTGGTGAAGGAGGAGCACGGGATGTTGCTGAGCTGCACGCCGGAGGTTATCGGCGAGCGGGGCCTGGGCGGCCACGCTGAGGAGATCCGGCAGTTCGTGCAGGCCATCACCCGCGGCGGGCAGGCCCCCGTGCCACCGGAGCAGGCGCTCATCACCCAGCGCATCCTCGACGGCATCTACCAGTCGGCGGAGGACGGTGCGGAGGTGGCGGTCTGAGCGGCTTGACCGCAGCGAACCGGCCCGGCTCGTGCGCCCAAAGGCCGCCCTTTGAGATAGTGGGGCTTTTGCGCTCAGCGACGCATCGCCATGTAGAAGCCGGCCGCAAAGCCGCCCGTGAAGGGCAAGTTATATGTCAGAATCTTCCAGAGCTTGGCGCTGGCGACCTGGGCGGCGGAGGCCGCGGGACCGGTGACCAGCTCAGCAATCCTGTCCCAGTGCCACTCCGCCAGCCCGTAGTAGGCCAGCACCTGCATGAGGATGAACAGCACGCCGATCAGGCATCCCACGAGGCGGGTGACTGATTTCACGGCGACGCCGGCCCCGTAGCCCAGCAGGCCGCCGACGCCCAGCGTGCTGACGATAGCAGGCAGAGAGACCATGGCAGCAGGTTCCTCGCGACGATGATGTCAGGATAGTATCGCGCGGCGGGAGAGATGTCAAAGAGCCCGGGGCATGACGAAAAGAGGGAGCGCGCGCGGACTGGATACGCCGGGCGGCCGGAACTGGAGACGTCACATCAGGGCCAGGGAGGGCCGCGGGTGCTCCTGTGTGGCGACCGGTTTTGGGCTGAGTCTCTGAGGGAGGCCCTCCAGGGCTTCGCCAGTGAGACCGTCATCACTCAGGACCTCACTGACGCCCTCGAAGCGGACGCCGATGTGGCAGTGGTGCGGCAGGAGACGATCGACGCCGCGACCGAAAAGCTGCGGGGGGCCCTGCAGCGGCGGTGGGCGTCAGACCTCAGGCCGCTGTGGGTGGTCCAGGGCGCGGCGCGCCGGAGGCGTCTCCAGCATCTGGAGACCGGAGCCGACCTCGTCGTCGGGCCCGACATTGACAACGAGGAACTTGTGGCGGAGCTGGCGGCGCTGATGCGCAGGGCCGAGCTCGAGCGCGACCGCAACCCGCTGACCGGCCTGCCCGGCAACCGCGGGCTGTGCCGGCACCTGCAGCGAAGGCTGCGCGATGGCGAGACACTGGGCCTCGTGCTGGTGGACATCGATGACTTCAAGGGGTATAACGACCGGTACGGGCATGTGCATGGGGATGCCGCCATCGCGGCCCTTGCCGACGCCGTGCGAGAGGCCGCGGCGGAGCATGACGGCACATTCGTGGCGCACATCGGCGGCGACGACTTCTCCGTGGTAGCGCGCCCTGAGGTGACCGAGGCGATCGCGGAGGCCTGCACAACGGAGTTCGCCGGCCGACTCGAAGGGCTGGAGGGCGGCCACGAGCTTGCGGTCACGGCCGTGTTTACGAAGGCACGCCCTGACGACGCCGGGCGGCTGGAGGGTGTATTCCTGCATCTCGCGAAGCTTAAGCGGAGGGCACGCACGCCACCCATGCGGTGACCGCCACGAGTCCCGTGCCACTCGAGGTGAGGTCACTTGGCGCTCGATCCAGACGTGGTGCGAGCCGCAGTTGAGGATAGGCGTGTCTTCTGGCGCCGACATGCGCTGGACCGCATGATGACACGAGGCATCTCACGGCAGGACGTGAAGGATCTGCTCACGGCGGGGGAGGTCATCGAGCGCTACCCGGAAGACTGGCCCTACCCGAGTGGGCTGTTCGTGGGAGAGCCCGGCGGACGTGTGCTGCACGTAGTCGCGGCTCTGTCAGAGGAGGAGTGTCGAGTATACGTCATCACTGCATACGAACCGGACCTGGAGCGGTTTGAGGCTGACTACCGTACGAGGAGGCGCCACCGGTGAACCAGGCACGGCCCCCAAGCTGCTGTCCAATCTGTGGAGGCGGCGTGCACGAGGGGACTACCACATTCGTCACCGACCTCGGCTTTGGCGTCGTGGTCGTCAGGAACGTGCCGGCGCTCGTCTGTGAGCGATGCGGTGAGGCCTGGTACTCCGATGACACCGCCGCCGAGCTAGAACTTCGAGTGAACGAGGCTAGGACCCAGCGACAACAGGTAGCCGTTTTCGCCATGCACGGCTGAGACCGGGCCTACATCCTGCATGCGAGGAGATCGTGAATGGCCAAGCAGATACTGCTCGTGGACGATGAGCGAGACCTGGTGTTCTACACCAAGCTCTTCCTCGAGGAGCAGGGGTATGAGGTCATTGAGGCCTACGACGGGCAGGAGGCGTTGCAGGTACTGAAGGAGCAGCGCCCCGATATCATCGTCCTCGACGTTGCCATGCCGCGTCTGTCGGGCTGGGATGTGCTTCGCGAGATTCAGGATGATCCCGAGACGGCGGACATCCCCGTGCTGATGCTCACCGCTCGCGCCGAGGACGCCGACAAGGCCCGGGGGTGGGAGCTGGGAGTCACCTGGTACCAGACCAAGCCCTTTGAGCTGGATGAGCTGGCTCTGGTTATCGAGCGCATCCTCGCTACCGTGGATGACGAATGGTGAAGCGCGCGGTGGCCTCAGTCAGCGCGGTCGCCAAAGGCCTCATTCGGCACACGTCGTGAGGCTGAGCATGGGACAGCCACTGCTGACGTTGAGCGACAGGAGGAATCGACATGCCTGGCGAGAGTGAGGAGAAGAAGAGCGACTTCCGATATGCGACGGGCGACGCGCAGGTCCCGTGGGCCGCCATCGGGGAGCACGTCTGGCATGAGGACCTGATGGGACTTGTCAGGCTGCTGATCAAGCCCCACGAGGACGAAGAGGCCTTCTCCGGGGCGATGCAGCGGGTGGAGGAGGCGCTGCAGGAGTTGTGCGCGTGCGGGCGGCCGGTCGCCAAGTTGAGCCTCGGGGACACCGTGAACCGGCTCGAGGACCAGGTTGCCGAGTTCCTGGGCTGCAAGTACGCCTGCTTCGTAACCAACGCCACGGCGGGCTTCCAGATCGGCCATCAGTTCGCCGATCTGGGGCCCGGCGACGAGGTCATCCTGCCCGCGATCACCTTCATCTCCACCGGCATCTATCCCCCGCTGGTGGGGGCCAGGTGCGTCTTCGCCGACATCGATCCGCGGACGGTGAACATGGACCCCGATGACGTGGCCCGGAAGGTCACGGACCGCACCAAGGTCATCATGCCGGTGCACATCGGCGGCTACCCGGTGGACATGGAGCCCATCATGGAGATCGCCGAGGAGCACGACATCGTCGTGATCGAGGACGCCGCCCACGCCTTCGGCGGCCAGTACAAGGGGCGCATGATCGGCACCATCGGCCACTTCGGCTCCTTCAGCTTCCACGAGGTTAAGAACATCAACGCCTTCGGCGAGGGCGGCATCGTCTGCACCGACACACAGTTCGGCGAGTACTTCAACCAGGCCCGCTTCTGTGGCGTGGATATGAGCCAGCAGATCGAGAACTGGCTCTACGACGTCGTCGCGCTGCCCACCAAGGGCGATCCACAGGTGGCCGGTAACCACTCCTCCACCGAGATCCAGGCCGCCTGCCTGCTGGGGCAGATGCAGCGGCTGGAGGAGATCATCCGCATCCGCCGCGAGCGGGCGGAGTACCTCCACGAGCGTTTCGAGCCGGTGGAGGGCCTGGTGCCCGCGCCGCTGGACACCGACGAGATCAAGAGCACCTATCACCTCTACCTGCTGCAGGTCGAGCCCGAGGTGCTGGGCGGCGACATCCGCCAGCTCAAGCAGCGCCTCACCGAGAAGGGCGTCACCAACATTCCGCACTTCGCGCCCCTGTACCACTTCACTCTCTTCAAGCAGCTCGGCTACGACACTGAGGCCATCGCCCAGAGCTGCCCCAACGCTGAGGACGTCTTCTGGCACCGCTTCACGCACCTGCCGCTGTATCCCCTGACCGACCAGCAGGTGGAGCTGATGGCCGACCTGGTCATCGAGACCGTCGAGGAGATGAAGGGCGGAGGATAGGGGCGGCTTGGGGACGTCCGCGCCCGTTCTGAAGCACGATGCGCGTGTCTCCATCACCACAACGAGACACACGTCAGCCCGCGCCCGCCTTGCTCTCACCGGGAGGCATCTGAATGCGACTGGCAATGGTGGCCTCTGCCGCGACGCTTCTCATGGCGCCCATCTGCCTCGCCGCTGAGCCCGCGCGCATCGTCGTGCGCCCCACAGATGAGATCGGACCGGTCAATCGCCTCATCTTCGGCAACAACTTCCTGGCCTACCAGGGGCGCACCGACGAGTACGGCAACCGCGGGGCGGGCGTCTGGGATCCCGAGCACCGCCGCCCACAGCCGGAGTACGCCCAGCTTGCGCGAGAGGCCGGGATCAGCGCCGCCCGCTGGCCGGGCGGCTGCGCCACCCACAACTACAACTGGAAGAACACCGTCGGCCCGCTGGAGGAGCGGCCCGACCAGCAGTTCGGCCTGCCGGAGTTCATGGCGCTGTGCGAGGCCATCGACGCGGTTCCGATCCTCACAGTCGCGGTCTACTGGGGCACGGCGGAGGATGGAGCGGACCTGGTGGAGTATCTCAACGCTCCCAACGATGGCTCGAATCCCAACGCCGGCCAGGACTGGGCCGCCGTGCGCGCCGGCGACGGCCACCCCGAGCCCTACGGCGTCACCTGGTTCGAGTACGGCAACGAGTCCTACCACGGCGAGCACGAGCCGACCGAGGGCCGGGAGCACAAGCGCGTCTATTCCGGAGAGCAGTACGCCCGGCTGTTCCGGCAGTACCGGGCCGCCATGCGCGCCGTGGACCCCACCATCAAGCTTGGCGCCGTGCTGCTGCACGGGCGCGACGAGTGGAACCGCGCCGTGCTGGAGACCGCCGGGGACGTGATGGACTTCGGCATCCTGCACACCTACCTCCCCGGCTTCCACGGCGACACCGAGCCGGAGAACTACCGCAGTCTGATGGAGGCGTGCGTGGCCTTCCCCCCGCAGGCCGCGCGCCGGTATGACGAGATGAACCGACTCGTCGAGGAGATCACCGGGCGCGAAGACCTGCCCTGGGCCATCACCGAGTACAACGGCCACTTTGTGGGCCAGGAGCAGTCGCCGCCCTTCCGGCAGTCGCTGTGCAACGCCCTGCGCAACGCCGAGCATCTGCGCGTGATGCTCCAGCCTCGGCACGGGATCGCCATGGCCAACTTCTGGGAGTACGCCAACGAGTACTGGGGCATGGTCCGGGGCTACGTCCACAAGGCAGAGCAGCCGGTCAAGCAGGCCAACTACTACGTGTATCAGCTCTACCACCAGCATTTCGGCGACACGTTGGTGGAGGCGGACGTGGAGTGCGGCTCATGGGACTTCTCCGGTGGCGGGTGGGTGCGCCCTCGCTCCGGCGAGCCCAGCGAATTCAAGATCCTCGACGAGAACCTGCTTCCCGAGGACTACCAGTGGGAGCTTGCGCATAATCCGGTCGCGGAGCAGACCGTCGAGGGGCAGACGCTCATCGTTGACTTCCAGGGCCCGGACACCAACTACTTCCACGGCAGCCTGACGCTGCCCGCCGAGCCCAGCACGGGCTACCGCCTGGTGGGCGAGCTACGGGCCATGGGGCTGCAGACCGGCCAGGGAGCCGGCTTCCAGGTGGGCGACGCCCGAGGGTGGGAGGAGACGCAGTCGGCATCGGTGGGTGGCAGTGTGACGGGCGACACGGACTGGACGCCCGTCACGATCGAGTACATGACACTCCCGGACGCCGAGGGAATCACTCTCATGGCCCGGCGCCTGGGCCATGATGGCGGCGATGACCCGGTCAGCGGCACTGCGCAGTTCCGCCTGGTCAGCCTCCAGCGCTTTCAGCCCTGGAACGCCGGAGCGGTCCCTGACGTCTCCGTCAACGCCGCCAAGCGCGCCGACGGCTCCGTGACGCTGATGATCGTCAACACGAACCTGGACGAGCCCGTGTCGGCGTCCATCGCCATCGAGGCATTAGCGGCATCAGCGGCGGAGGCCTGGTCGCTGGTCGGGCCCCAGCCGTGGTCGCACAACTCCGCCGGCGAGACGCCCGTGGAGCTGGTGCAGAACCCGGTCGAGCGGGACGCCGGACGGTGGTCGATCACGCTGCCGAAGCACTCACTGACGGCCGTGGAGATCCGTCCATAGCGGAGGCGAGACCGTGCCTGACAGCAACAGACCGTTCCTGAAGGTCTGCGGCCTGACACGCGTCGCGGATATGCGCGGGGCCGAGGCCGCCGGCGCCGACTTCTGCGGCCTTATCGTGGAGATCGAGCGCTCGCCGCGGCGCTTGGCCCGCCAGCAGGCGAGGCTGCTGGCCCGAGCCTGCCGCGTGCGCCCGGTGGTGGTCGTGGAGGACCTTGCCCCCGATGAGATCGCGCGGCTCGTCGAGGCCACGGGCGCCGCTGCCGCGCAGCTTCACGGTGGGGATGCGGCCTACGTTCGTGGGGTTGCCGAGGCCGTGGGCGAGGCTGCGGAGTTGTGGCGGCCGATCGGACTGGCAGAGGAGGCCGAGGACCGCGACGCCGCGGTCGAGCGGGCGGTGGGGGAGATCGAAGCCGCACTGGACGCCGGGGCGGTGGCGATCGTGCTCGACACCCGCACCGCGCATGGCGCCGGCGGCTCCGGGCGGACCTGTGACTGGGAGGCTGCGGCGGCCATCGTGCAGCGCTGCGAAGCGCCGGTGATCCTCGCGGGCGGGCTCACCCCCCGGAACATCGCGGAGGCGCTTGAGACCACGGGCGCCGCGGGGGCCGACCTCTCCAGCGGCGTGGAGCGCGAGCCCGGCCGGAAGTGCCCCATGCTCCTGGGCGAGCTGGCGAGGGCCTGGCGGGAGGTGACCAGCCGACAGACGGGATAAAGGGATTTGCCGTGTGCGCAGGAAGGTACTCTATCCCATCGGGAGCCCAAGGGGTTTGCATCAACTTTCAGGAGGAGATCGCGGATGTCTGACGAGAAGCTCGCTATCGATGACGGGACGCCGGTGCGGACCGAGGAGTTCCCTCCGTGGCCCTACTTCGAGCAGGACAGCATCGACGCGGCCATGGAGCCACTGAAGACCGGTCAGGTGAACTACTGGACGGGCGAAGTGGGAATGAAGTTCGAGAAGGCCTACGCACAGTGGTGTGGTCGCGAATGGGGCATCTCCACCTCCAGCGGCACCACCGCCTTGCACACGGCGCTGGGGGGCATGGGGATCGGGCCCGGCGACGAGGTGATCGTCCCCAGCTACACCTTCATCGCCTCCTCGATGTGCGTGGCGCAGGCCGGGGCCATCCCGGTGTTCGCCGACGTCGAGAAGCTGACGCACACCATATCGCCCCAGTCCATCGAAGAGAAGATCTCGCCACGCACCAAGGCGATCATCCCCGTCCACCTCTACGGCTGCATGTGTGACATGGACCCCATAATGGACATCGCAGAGCGGTACGACCTGTGGGTGCTGGAGGACTTCGCCCAGGCTCCCGGCGGGGAGTACAAGGGCAAGAAGGCCGGGAGCATCGGGCACATCGGGGCCGTCTCGTTCTGCCAGAGCAAGCACTTCACCACCGGCGGAGAGGGCGGCATGGTCGTCACCGACGACGAGGACTGGGCCTGGGAGTGCCGGTCATTCCGGGACCACGGCTACGATGTCTCCGAACGCATGCGCCTGCTGGAGCTGGAGGCGGCGCTGCCCTACATCCACAACCGCATCGGGTTCAACTTCCGGATGACGGAGATGCAGTCGGCCATCGGGCTGGTGCAGCTTGAGAAGATGGATAGCTGGCACCTGCCGATGCGCCGCCGCAACGCCAAGATCCTCGACGAGCAGTTGAAGGACGAGGAGTACGTCCTGCAGCTTCCCATCGACACCGAGGAGCGCAAGAACGCCTACTGGCTGTATCCCATCATTCTGGACACTGACAGGCTGAGCGTGGAGGCGCGGCGCTTCTTTGAGGCGGTAGCTGCCGAGGGCGTTCCCGCCGGGCCGGTGCAGTGGCCACAGGGCTACAAGGAGAAGTGCTACAGCCGGCACCGCGGGTTCGGGACGCTGAGATACCCGTTCCGGGACCCCAACGCGCGGCAGGAGGCGGTGGACTACATCCACGCGTTGTGCCCCAACGCCGCCTGGGCGGAGGAGCGGACGTTCTTCGTCCCCGTCCACCCCACCTACGAGGAGGAGGATATGCGGGACATCGCCGCGGCCATCAAAAAGGTGGGCAGGGCGTACTTGAGGTAGCTGTCAGCTACCAGCTATCAGCGGTCAGCAAACGGCGGAGCGCAGTCGCAGGCCGCGCTCCGCGACTTACAGGCTGACGACCCACGGGGGTCGTTGCCGAGCCTTTGGCGTTCCGTTTGGAGGGGCCGGCCTCCGTTCCGGCCCGGCCGTTGACGTAAGCCGTTGTCGTCGTGGCCCCGGCGCCCCGGAGACCTCCGGTCTCTCGGGGAGCGCCCGAAGGGCGATTGCGGTTGTCGTCATGAACGACAAACGGCGCACGGACAGGAGTGTCCGTGCCACGGAACGGCTCGTGATACGCGGCAGGGGCAACTCAACCGGCCTCATGTGAGGCGCTATCCGGCGGGTGCGGCGGATCGCCGCCGCGCCCGCGTCGCCAACCTTCAATGGAGGGAGCCACCATGCCTGAGACACTCGGCGTCGGGATCATCGGCATGCGCATGGGCGCGAGTCAGCTCCGGCAGATCGTGAGTGTGCCGGGGCTGGAGCTTGTGGCCATCTGCGACCTGGACGAGGACCTGCTGACGGGGATCCAGGAGGAGTTCGACATCCCCTTCGCCACCACCAAGTACGAGGAGCTGTGCGCTCGCGAGGACGTGGACATCGTCTCCGTGGCCGCGCCCGACTACCTGCACCTGGAGATGGCCGAGGCGGCCTTCGCGAGCCGCAAGCACGTCATGATGGAGAAGCCGCTGGCACGGACGGTCGAGGAGTGCCAGGCGATGATCGACGCCCAGCGCGAGGCCGGCACGAAGCTGATGACCGCGCACGTGGCTCGCTTCTACGACGTCTTCCAGAAGATCAAGCGCTGGACGCAGGACGGGACGCTGGGGGAGACCTACAACCTCTACACCAGCTACATCCACAACTACGAGCAGATCCCCGGCTTCAACAGGTGGCGGTTCGACCCCGAGAAGCGCCACCAGCTCATCGGCGGAGGCTGCCACGCGCTGGACCTGGCGCGGTGGATCGGCGGTGAGGTGGCGGAGGTCTCCTGCTACTCCAACCACTTGAACATCCCGGTGCTGCAGACCGACGACCACTTCAACACCAACCTCAAGTTCGACTCCGGCGCGATCGGCATCGTGGTGGGCTCCTTCGGCTGCGCGCATCCCTACAACATCGACCTGCACGTGTGGGGCACCAAGGGCACCGTCATCGCCACCAACACCACGCCCACCGCAAAGGTCTGTCTGCGCCAGACCGACCGGCACACGTGGATGGAGATGCCCGCCGGCGCGGCGCCCAAGGGCCTGGCCGCGGAGTTCCAGGTCCTCGCCGACGCCGTGCGCAATGACACGACGCCCGAAAGCGACGGGGTCTCCGGCGCCCGCACCGTGGCGCTGGGCTGGGCGGCCATCGAGTCCTCGCGGGAGGGCCGACCGGTGGAGCCGAAGACGGAGTTCTGAGGGGCTGTGTGCCACCGAGGGACGGAGGCGACGTCGTGACGCCCGAACGCCCCGGACTGCATCCAGGAGCACCCACGCGAGAGCAGCGTGAAGAGGCGATCCGTCGCGAGCTCCAGCGGATCATCCCCCTGCTGGCCGACCTGGGGGCGCAGAGGGTCATCCTCTTCGGTTCAGCCGCACGCGAGCGGATCCGGGCGACGTCGGATCTTGACCTGATCGTGGTCATGGAGACGGACGCACCGTTCGTGGAGCGCGTGCAACGGATCAGGGAGGCCATCGCGCCCCGGCTGTCATGCGATGTGCTGGTGTACACTCCAGAGGAATTCGAGGAGATGACTCAGTCCAGCCTGCTGGTCCGCCAGGCGCTGCGCGAAGGAGAGGTGCTGCATGAGGCACGATCCGACGGCTGAGGGGCGTCGCTGGCTCGATCAGGCGCGCAGCGATCTGCGGGATGGACGGATACTTGCGGAGGCCGGCAGTCATCCCTCGGCGTGCTTCTTCGCGCAGCAGGCCGCTGAGAAGGCCCTCAAGGCCGTGCTGCTTGCCCTTGGCGAGGAGCCCTGGGGGCATTCCGTCTCCGAGCTGCTGCAGGCGGTTGCCGAGCGGGCGGAGGTCCCTGAGAGCCTGGCACGGGGTGGGCACCTCGACCTCTACTACATCGCCACTCGCTACCCCAACGGACTGCCCCAGGGCGGGCGACCGGAGAACGTCTTCGGCACGCGGGAAAGCGAGGAGGCCCTGGCCCTGGCGCAGGAGGTCGTCGAGTTCGCGCAGGGCTGCATTGGGGGAGCGGACGAGCGATGACGCCCTACGAGCTGGTCCGCCGCGCCATCGAGTTCGAGCGCCCCCGGCGGCTGCCGATGCAGTTCGGGGCTCTGGGGATCAGTGACACCTTCGGCGTAGGATGCGGGCCGGCGGCGGGCTGGGAGCCCTCCCGGCCGAACGAGGATGAGTGGGGCTGCGTGTGGCACAAGCCCACCGAGGAGAGCGGCGTTCGCAACATGGGTCAGCCCAAGGGCCATCCGCTCACCTCCTGGGAGCTGCTGGATGAGATCAACTTCCCCGATCCCGATGACGACCACCGCTACGCCCACATCGAGGAGGCGCTGGAGCAGGTCGGGGACAGGTACGTCCTCATCGGCTGCGGCTTCACGCTCTTCGAGCGGATGCACTACCTTCGGGGCTTCACGGAGCTGCTGGCGGATATGCACGCCGCGCCGGAGAGGGTGCACGAGCTGGCCGAGCGCGTGCTGCAGTATCCGGCGGGCGTGGCGCGGAATGTCGGGAGGCGCTTCCGGGGACGCATCCACGGCATGTCCATGACCGACGACTGGGGGACGCAGCAGGCCAGCATCATCTCCATCCCCATGTGGCGCGAGTTCTTCAAGGACCGCTACCGGCGTCTCTACGGGGCCATCCACGAGGCCGGGATGCACGCCTGGATGCACTCCTGCGGGCATGTGAACGACGTCATCGAGGAGTGGATCGACTGCGGGCTGGACGTGATCAACCTGCAGCAGCCGCGGAACCTCGGCATTGAGGAGATCGGGTGCCGCTACCGGGGGCGTATCTGCTTCCTGAGCCTGTGCGACATCCAGATGACGCTGCCCCTGGGTACCGAGGATGACATCCGCCGGGAGGCGGCGCTGCTGCTGGAGCACTGGTCCACGCCGGAGGGCGGGTTCATACTCGGTGATTATGGGGACGGGGCGGCGATCGGGGTCTCGGACCGGCGGAAGCGCGTGATGCTTCAGGCCTTCTGCGAGCTGGCCGCGCCGGAGGTGCTCGACCGGATTCCTGCGCCGGTGGGAGGATAGTGGCCGGTGCGCGGCGCATCTACTGGCGTTCGTGGTAAATGCTGAAGCGGGCGGGGGCAGGCAGATGGACCAACTGGCGAAGCTGGATCCGAGGCAGAAGGTGCTCGGCGGGACCGTGCTCCTGCTCATCCTGGTGCACATGATCTTCCCCGCGGCCGGGGTGGACGGCACCTCTGTGGTGCTGCTGGTGCTGCTGGCGATCGTGCTCTACGGCGATGAGGCCACCGCGTGGCTCGCCCGGCGGCAGCTTCAGCGGGAGGAGGCGCATGCTGCGCGCGAGGCCGGGGAGGTGGAGAGGGCCCAGAAGCCCGAGGAGGCCCCGCCGGCGGCAGAGGAAGCACCCACCTCGGAGCTGTCCGAGCGGGTCCGCGAACTTGCGGACAAGGTCGAACACGCGCGCGTGGCGGCCGAGACGGAGGAGCTGCCCGGAGGCGCTCCGACTGTCGAGGAGATTGAGGGCATCATCGCCAAGGCCAGTGGCGAGCCGCGCGCGGCGCTGGTGCTGGTGTGGAGTGCGCTGGAGGCCCGCCTGCGGGCGGCGACCGGCGAACGCAACGCCGTCGAGGCCGCGCGGAGGCTTGTGGACGTGCGGATGGCCCCGCGGCAGCTCGCTGACGCGGTGGAGGCCTTCCGGGCGGTGCGCGAGGATGTGGCTCACACACCGTCCGAGGCCGCCAGTGCGGACGATCTGTGGGGCCTTGTGGACGTTGGCGCCGGTCTGCTGGCGCTGGTCCCGTCCACGGTCAGGGAGTACGGTGGGGCGAATCCCGGCCCCGATGAGGGAGAAGAGGAGACAACGTGACGGCGAGGGAAGTCGAGGCCGCGGTGCTGGAGATCGCGCCGCTGGAGTACGCCCTGGAGGGAGATGCAAATGGTCTGCTCTACGGCGACCCGGAGGCCGAGGTCACCGGCATCGCAGTGACCTGGACGCCCACCGTTGCGGTGCTGCGCGAGGCGGCGGTCGAGGGGCTCAACTTCGTGTTCACGCATGAGGTCCCGTTCTTCTCAGGCGGAGAATCGAGCTGGTTCCGCACGCTCGCCGATGACGAGAGGCCGCATAACATGGCCCGCAGGCGGATCCTCGACGAGCACGGCATGGTGATCTGTCGCTCGCACTCGAACTGGGACGGCGCGCCCGGTGGGGTGATGGACTCGGCGGCGGAGGCGCTGGGCTTCACCGTGGAGGCCCACCGGGGCAGCCACTGCTGCACCTACGACATCGAGCCGCTGACGCTGGCGGAGCTGGCCGATCATGCCAAGCTGGCCCTGGGCGTGCCCTCCGTGCGGGTGGCGGGGGATCTGGGCAGGACGATCTGGCGCGTGACGCTGCACTATGGCGGGCTGGCCCAGCGCTGGCACGCCGTGGATGAGGCCGTCATCGCCGAGGCCGACGCCATCATCTGCGGGGAGGCGTTGGACTACACCATCCGGGCGGCCGTGGATGCGGGCGTCGGCCTTGTTGAGACCGCGCACGTGGCGTCGGAGAACCCCGGCGTGCGGGAGCTCGCCACACTGCTGGCCGAGCGCCTGCCGAACATCCCGGTGCGCTTCATTGACGCCGGGATGCCGTGGGTGCTGCTCTGACCGCCCCGGCTGCGCCACGGTCGTGGAGGACTTCTCCGACAGCGCGGCGTATTTGATGACAAAGAGCAACTACCGGAGGTGCGCCATATGGCAATCAGATGGGGAGTCATCGGCTGCGGAGGAATTGCTGACCGGCGCACGATCCCCGAGGGGATCGTCCCGGCATCCTCGGCCGAGCTGGTCGCAGTGCAGGACATTGCAGAGGACCGCCTCGACGAGGTGGCTGAGAAGTACGGCGTCACGGCCTACGCGTCGGTGGAGGAGCTGCTGGCCGACGACGCCGTCGAGGCGGTGTATATCGCCACGCCAACGCACGTGCACCACGAGCAGACCGTGGCGGCCGCCAGGGCCGGCAAGCACGTGCTGTGCGAGAAGCCCCTGGCGCTGACCGTCGCGGAATGCGAGGACAGCATCCGGGTCTGCGACGAGGAGGGCGTGAAGTTCGGTACCAACTTCATGATGCGCTTCCACGCCTGCCACACCACCATCAGGAACATCATCGAGGCCGGCGACCTGGGCACCCCCGTGATGGGCCGCGCGGAGCTGACCTGCTGGTATCCGCCCATTGAGGGGGCATTCCGGCAGGTGCAGGCCCTGGGCGGCGGCGGGGCGCTCATCGACATGGGCAACCACTGCGTGGACCTGCTGGAGCTGTTCTTCGGCAAGGTCCAGCGGGTGGCCTGCTTCACCGAGCATCTGGTGCAGGATTACGAGACCGAGGACACAGCCGTGGTGATCCTGCACTTCGAGAGCGGTGCGGTGGGCATGGTGGACACGCTCTTCAACGTCCCGGACTCGGCGGCCCGGAACATGCTGGAGGTCTACGGGAGCAAGGGCAGCCTGGTGACCCAGGGGACCATCGGGCAGGAGTCCGGAGGGACGATCAGCGCGGTGCTGGAGGCTGAGGTGGGCGGCTACGACCCGCAGCAGGCCCGTGAGCCCGCCGCCGAGGAGATCATTGAGCCCGGGGTCGTCAATATGTACGAGGCGGCGATCGAGGGCTTCTGTGAGGCCATCGAGAGCGACACCGAGCCGCCCGTCCCCGGCGAGGACGGTCTGTGGAGCCACAAGGTCATGGATGCCTGTTATGAGTCCGCGCGCACCGGTGAGGCCGTGGCCGTGGAGTAGCCCGGCCGTCCCCTGACGCCGCGAGCGCCCGGCCGTGGCGGTCGGGCGCTCTTCCCGTACGCGAAAGCGGCGGATTGGAATCCGTGGCGACGGCCTACTCCTCGCTCTCGGCCTCGTCGTTGGCTTCGGCCTCGCTGCCCTGGGCCTCCCCGCCCACATCCTCGCCCTCAGTCGCGTCCTCATCCCTGTCCTCGTCGGCAGCGGCCTCGCCCTCGGCCTCTTCCTCCTCGGGCTCCTCCTCGCCGAGCAGGGCCTCTTCGAACTCGACCTCCTCCTCTTCTTCAGCGGCCTCTTCCTCCTCGGCCTTCGCCTCCTCCTCGTAGGGATCTACGATCTCGCGACCGAGAAGCTCCTCGACGCTCTTCTCACGCCGGGCT